>CAYTUH010000006.1:4462-17584 GCA_964441165.1 uncultured Syntrophaceae bacterium | reverse complement strand
GCTGCCTGTCCCGCAACGGCTTGCCGAAGGGTTCCATCTTTAAATAAGGTATCATGACATATCTCCTTGTCTATTATTCTCTCGATGTCTGTCGGGATAATAATATGTTGTAATTATTCCTGTCTCGCGAGCCGTTCTCCCTTTACAGCAGCCCTATCTTTTTGGCGTCTGTTTCAAGAGTTCCCCTGAAATCGGGGTGGGCTATGTTGATAAGTTCCCGTGCCCGCTCCTGGTTTGATTTTCCCTTGAGGTGGGCAATTCCGAATTCCGTCACCACGTAATCGGCATAATAGCGGGGCACTGTGGGAATTATCGGTATATGGGCATTGCCCGTATCGAGGGAAGGATGAACCACGATCCTCGAGTATTTGCCGTTATGAGTCTTGGAGGGGATCGCGTTGATGAATTTTGCATCCTTGGCGATGGCGCAGCCGATGGC
Source organism: uncultured Syntrophaceae bacterium (assembly GCA_964441165.1). Lineage (GTDB taxonomy): Bacteria > Desulfobacterota > Syntrophia > Syntrophales > UBA2210 > CAYTUH01. The sequence goes on along the minus strand of CAYTUH010000006.1, from coordinate 17,145 downwards.
GAAGTCGAGCTGGCCTCCCGATCCCGTGTACTGATCGTCCAGTCCGAATATATCGGAGTAAATATTGCCGAAAAGGTCGATCTGGAGCGCTGCGTTAATGGCCACCATCTTCCTGTTCATGGCGATCACTTTGGGATCATTGGTATAATCAACCGGCTGCATTTCAATCATCGGGTTTTCATGGAGCCATTCATACAATTTTTTCGTCCCGCCGTGGAAGGTGCAGACAATCTTTCCCTGATGGATGCCCTTCTTCGCATTGGTGACGCATCCATTCATGGCGATATCCCGCAGGCCCTCGGGAATCATCTCGGAGTGCACACCCAGGTCCATCTTATCTTTCAGGAAATACGTCGCCGCCTCGCTGACTCCCCCGTATCCGATCTGCAGCGTTGAACCGTCCTCGACAAGACTTGCCACATATGATCCGATCTTTTCTTCGGCCTCATCGATCGGATATTGCTCGAGTTCGAAGATGGGCGTATCAACTTCGATGGCATAGTCGATCTGCGACATATGGATGGACGTCATCCCGTGCGTCCGGGGCATGTGCCTGTTGATCTCTGCCATGATCACCCGCGGTCCCCGCTCGAGTGCGCCCCAGATATAATCTACCGAAACACCCAGGCTGCAGTAGCCGTCACTGTCGGGGGGCGACACCGTCAGCATCAAGACGTTGCATTTGAAATCGCCCTTCCTGAACAAGTTCGGTATATTACCGAAAGTCAGCGGGTAAAAATCCGCCCGGCCCTCCTTCACAAGCTGCCGGGGGGCTTTTCTCCGTCCGCAGAAGGAGGTGGCACACCTGATGTGCTTGTCCATACCGGGAATCAAATATTTATCCTGGAAGGGCCCGAAGGGAGCCAGGTGATATAACCTCACACCCTCGAGTTCTTCGGCTCTGTCCATAAGCATATCCGGCAACATGCGCGGCTCGGCACAGAAATTGGCAAGCACCACATCGTCGTGGGATCTGACTGCTTTCACCGCCTCCTCAGCGCTCGTAAATTTTGTATTTCGTGTCTTATCCATTTTTCCTCTGCCTCCCTCTACACAAGGCTATCCATACCCCTTCAGCGATAACGGACATTCCCATCGCGTCTATAGTTACTACCTTCTTTCCGGTTCATCCTCTCAAAACGACCTGCCCGCCTGCGTTGACATCTCTGCAGGGTGACACTGTTTTTCCAGGTAATGACTGCTTCATCGCGGTGAAACCGCCACCGTATATCGATGATCCTTTATTTACCGGTAAAACGCGGTTTTCTCTTTTCAAGAAAGGCGGTCACCGCTTCATTTTTGTCGTCGGTTCCCCAGAGCCGGTACAGGACCTCTTCCTCAAAGGCGAGTCCCGCTTCCGGCGATCCTTCCTGGCTTTTTATCATACACTGTTTCGCCATCGCGACGGCGACGGGCGGCTTTGCGGCGATCTTCCCGGCCAGGGCGATACTCCGTTCCATAAGTGCATCCTTCGGGACTATCTCATCGGCGATGCCGACCCTGAGAGCCGTCTCCGCATCAATCGATTCTCCCGAATAGACCAGCTTGCAGGCCGTGCCGAAATGAGACATCCAGGCAGTATACTGCGTTGCGCCCAGGATGCCCATGTTGATTTCACCGAGATTGAACTTCGCCTCTTCGCAGACAATCCTGATGTCGCATACAAGCGCGAGGGCCAATCCACCGCCGTAGGCAAGACCGTTGACGGCACAGATAACCGGCTTGTTGAATTTTCGTATATACTCACGCACATTGTTGTTACGCTTGCTGTACGCGAGACCTGTCTCACTGTTGAACGCGAGAAATTCTTTCACATCGGCACCGGCGACAAAGGCCTTTTCGCCGGCACCCGTCAGCACCACCACATGCACCGAATCGTCCTTACTCAGTTCGTAAAATGTTTCAAACAACTCACCGTAGGCATCGGAATTGAGAGCGTTGACGGGGGGTCTGTTAATCGTCACAACCGCAATACGATCGTTAATTTCACTGACTATGTATTCCCTTTTCATTTTTTCCTCCACGACCCAACGAACGCTGTCCCACACCGTTCGTTTCGTTTACAAATATATATCTACAATAATTCCACTAAACCACGTTTCCATCCGCTACGCATTCACCCCGTTGTGAAGGGTTCTTTTGCGCGCATTCGCACTCGCATAAAGCTGCCATGTTACGACGATGCCGATACATATGAAGGCCAGTATGTAGGCGTATATCTTGAAGCTGAAGAGGAGTACGGCCGCTGCAATCAGCAGTATCCGCTGTAACCAGTTTGCATTGGTCAAAAGATACCCCTGGGTTCCCGCTGCAATGGCGATACACCCGATAATCGATCCTACCAGCGACAGGGTAAGCTTCACCGCCGTCACATCCTGCAAAAGCAGGACTGGATTGTAGAGAAACATGTAGGGCAGGAAAAAGGCCACGATACCGATCCTGCAGGCCTCTATAGCAACTTCCATCGGCCTTGCCTCGGCAATCCCTGCACCCACGTAGGCGGCGAGCGCCACCGGCGGCGTTATCCCCGACAGGACACCGAAATAGATAATAAAGAGATGGGCCGCCACCGGATCGACTCCCAGTTCCACCATGGCCGGCGCGGCCAGAACGGCGAGAACGATATAGCAGGCGGTAACGGGCAACCCCATGCCGAGAATGATCGACGTCACCATGGAGATGATCAGCACGAAGAGCAGGCTCGTCCCACCGATCGTCATAAGGTACCCCGTGAGCATGAAGCCGAGCCCCGTAAGCGATATGACACCGACGACAACGCCGGCAACGGCACAGGCAGTTATAATCGGCAAGGCCTGCCTTGAACCGGCTTCCATCACGAAGAGAATATTCTTAATGCTGCCAAAATCCTTTTTCCAGGCAAGATTTATCACGTACAGAACGATGATTGCGACAAACCCCCAGAAGGCGGCCCTCTGCGGCGTGCTGATGACGAGGTAGATGATCAGAACAAAAAGGGGAATCATGAACTGCACGCCTGTCTTGAGCACGTTCCAGACCTTCGGCACCTGATCGGCGGGAAGTCCCACCAGGCCGAGCCGTGCAGCCTTGAAATCGACGGCGCAGAACACGGCAAGATAGTAGAGACAGGCGGGGATCGCCGCCGCAATGATGATTTTCAGATAGGTGATGCCCAGAAACTCCGACATGATGAAAGCAGCGGCGCCCATGATAGGGGGCATGATCAATCCCCCGCTCGAAGCAACGGCCTCAATGGCCCCGGCACTTTTGTTATCGTAGCCGAGCTGTTTCATCAGGGGAATGGTAATACAGCCGGTACCGGCCACGTTTGCCACGGCACTGCCGCTCATCGTCCCCATGAGAGCGCTGCCGACAACGGCAACCTTGGCGGGACCGCCGCGATATCTTCCAAGAATGGCATAGGCAAGGTCGAGAAAGAATTTACCACCACCGGTCTTGTCGAGCGCCGCGGCAAAGAGCACAAACAGGAAGACAAAGCGGGCGCTCACACCGATGGGAACACCGAAGACCCCTTCCGTCGAGAGAAGACTGTGTGTAATGAGCCAGGAATAATCGACACCCCGGTGCCCGAGGGCTCCCGGTATCAAGTGGCCCAAGAGTGCATAGAGCAGAAAGTTAATGGCGATGCTGGGCAGGATCATGCCAAGGACTCTCCTGGTGGCCTCGAAAAGGACCAACATACCGACCGTACTGATGGCGACATCGGCAAAGATGGGATTGCCCGTTCGCATCGGAACCGTTTCCAGCGTCAGGGTAAAATAGCCGACCCAGGCAAGGGCCAGAAGTGCCAGCAGGCAATCAATAATGAGTGACACACCCTGTTTTTCTTTGTCGAAGGGGTACAGCATATAGATAATAATCAAGCCGAATCCGACATGTATCGAGCGCAGGATGTCCGCGGTAATCGGCCGGTAGCCGCCGCAGTAAAGATGGACAAGCGCAAGCAGAATACCGAATATCGCGACTGCTCCTCTTCTGAACCACTCAACACTCATTATGTCTGCACCTCCCTCATTGTTGCGATAGAACCTTCTCGACACCTGTGGAAGCATTCCGGAATTGCATTCCGGAATGCTTCCATGATGCCGTTGTCTCCTGTAAATTAGTTTCCTTCAGCTTTCAATTCAACACCCATTTCCTTAAAGAAGCGGACTGAACCCGGATGGGGCGGAATTACGCAACCACTCGACAGCGCTTCCAGCGTATACTCGTTGCCTGCCTTGTGAATCTTTGCCAGGTCCGATTTATGCTCGTAGAGTGTCTTGACAAAGTTGTAGACCACTTCCTCGGAGAAGTCGGCCCGTGTGGTAAAAGCGGTAATGAATCCCATTGTGGAAACCGGTTCAGTCTGTCCCTTGTACATTCCCGCAGGAATCGTAATGCTCTTGATGGCCGAACCGACAAAGGGGTATTTCTTCTGCAGTTTTTCAACATCTTCCGGAGGGATGGGCAGTACCCGGACTTTTTTGATCATGGCGAGGTTCATCAGGCCGGGGTTCGGCAGACCACCGGAAAAATGGGCCGCATCGACGGACCCTTCAACCAGCGCATCGGCACCCTGAGACTGATTCAGCGATACTACCTTGATGTCGTCGAAATCAAGACCACCGGACCATAAGGTACCGCGCCCGCAAATGTGCCTCGTTCCGCTTCCGGGAACGCCGATGGCGACTCTCTTGCCTTTCAGATCGGCGATGCTTTTGATATCTGAATCGTAAGGCACCACGGTATGCTGGACACTATAGTGACCGCCGCAGACAAACCGGAGGTCGGGGTTCGGTTTCCCCTCGAAGAGGTCCATTCCCTTCAAGGCATAGTAGTCGGCGGGGGGCTGGGTCATGCCGATATCGATCCGACTTGATGCCACAAGCCGCATGTTCTCAATCGTTCCACGGGTGGACGATGAGCTCATTTTAATGTTGTCATTATACTTGGAGACAACATTTGCGATACCGCTGCCAAGGGTATACCAGGTACCACCCTGACCAGCTGTTCCGATTATGGGTTTGTAGAGTTTGGCTGCAAAACCCACGCCGGCAATTGTCGCAACAATAAGTGCCACAGCGCAGATCGGTGCAACGACCTTAAACCACCTGGGAGCTTTAACCTTCGACATATTCATACCTCCTTCTTGGTTTTTTGGTTACTATATGTCGCTTCGCTTATCTTGAAGTGCATTCTTCATGCCAAAAAGGGTATGTCGTTATATCTATTTGAATTCAGAAACTAATATGGAAAGGACGGCGGGAAACGCGGTTTTCAGGAACGCAACAATGTTTCACATATGGTTTCATTATTGAAACATTTGCGCCCGCCCCCCTCCCAGGGAAACCTGTCCGCAAAAAACAAAGGAAGGGGGTGCACCGCAAATCTTATCGGCAGACTTGCACCGGGCACGGCGCTATATTCATCACAACAATCCGTATTCCCTGCACTTCCTCCAAAAGGTCGTCCGGCTGACTCCCAGTTTCGCCGCAATCTGACTCTTGGTGAGGTCTTTTCTGCCCAGCAACTCCTGAAACATGTTCTTTTCCATGTCCTTTTTCGTCGACTCGAGAGAAACGACACGGCCGAGCCTCTCCACGGCGTCGACTGCGCCATTACTCCCAATGGATGGACGCACGATATCACCTATCATCGAGTGGACAACCGCATCGGTAATCTCTTCTGTATCCTGGGTCAGCACCGCCAGATAGGCGATCAGGTTTATCAATTCCCGTATGTTCCCCCTCCAGGGATAGTCTGGAATATGCCGGAGCGCGTTGACGATAACGGCGGCGTTATGTGGTGAAATCTTGAAATACCTCATTGTACTTTCGGCAATAAGGGGAATATCGTCCCGGCGCTCACGCAACGGCGGGATATACAGGTTGAGCACGTTCAAGCGATAGTAGAGGTCTTCCCGAAAACGCCCTTCCGATACCGCATCCATGAGCGACGTATTCGTCGCCGCGATCACCCTTATATCAACGGGCACGACCGAACTTCCTCCAACCCGCATGATTTCCTTTTCCTGGAGGACTCTCAGCAGCCGTGTCTGCAGCTCTGCCGGTATCGTGCCGATCTCGTCGAGAAAGATCGTTCCCTTGTGGGCGAGCTCGAAATACCCCTGCTTCCCTCCCTTTTTGGCGCCCGTAAAGGCACCCTCTTCGTAGCCGAAAAGCTCGGCCTCAAGGAGATTCGGTGGCAGAGTCGCACAATTCATGGTGACAAAGGGTCCTTTGTTTCGCTTGCTCGCATTGAAAATACTCTGGGCGAAGAGTTCCTTGCCCGTTCCTGTTTCGCCCGTAATGAGCACGGTAAAATCGGACCTGGAATATTTCTGAGCCTTTACAATCGTGTCCCTGACGGCCTTTGACCGTCCGATGATGTTATCGAAGGTAAATTTCGCGACGTGGCCCTTTTTATGCAGGGAGAGGCGGTAATTTCTCTCCATCTCCTGAACACGGGCTACTTCTTCGTAGGTGGCGACCCTTCCGAACAATTCATTATTGAGGATGAGTGGTATCACATTAACGAAATAACTTTTCCCGTTTATTTTCAGAATTTCACCGGCTGTGGTGTCGCCGGACGTTCCATCCAGGAGACCCGCGTCTTCCAGGAGTTTTTCATTCCGTGTATTGATCACTTCCCGGTAAGGGATTCCGAAGATCGATTCGGCTGCCCTGTTGTACACCGTGATGGCCTGATCCTCATCGAGGGCAACGATCCCCCCTGTCGATTGGTTTACGATTATCGACCCCCGCTTCCGGTTTCGTTCTTCATCGCGCCTCGTCTCGACCAGCGAAACGGCAAGGTCGATTGCAAATTCTATCTCCTCGTCACTCGATTTGATCATGATCGATTTCATGCCGTGACTTTCGGCAATCAGCGTCGTCAATCCCCCGCCAACGAGCACATCCACCTTGCCCACCAACTGCTTTGTCTTTTCATAGGCTTCTTCGTATCGTTTAAAGACAAACTCCTGCAGGGGACAATCCAGGGCCTCTTTCAAGACGTCGATGAAGGTGAAGCGGCCCATGAAATTCGCCACGGCGATTCTGTCTGTTTCTCGCCGGGCCTGAACGAGCGCATTGAGCACATCAAAACAACTCGATCCGACGGGCACGACGGGAATATGGACTTTTCTTCTCAGGAAGGCATCGGATCCCTGCCTGACGATGATCACATCCGCCCCGCCGATCTCCATCCGCCGCGCATGGGGAACAATATCTTCAAGTACTGCACAACACGCCGTCAGGCGAACATCTTTCTTTTCGGCAATCTTCTCCGCCTTATCAATCATATCCGAATAGGGCGCGATAAGCCCTATATGTATTTTCATCATCATTTCTCCATCTGGTTCGTGCCTGCAGTCATGACGGCTGCCGTCATTCCCCCTGAACAGAACAACCTCTCATTTTTCATATAATAATCACTATCTCACCAGATTCAACCCGCAACGGAACCACCCTCCCCATCCCTCTAAAAAAGGAGTACCGCCACTTCCTGACACCACATCTCTTTGTCCCGAACGGCATAATGTTCCGGGCGCAGGACCGTTGATCGGGCTGGATAGTCGGGATTTTCCATCGCGGACACAGGCACTGGTCCACCCTGCTACAAATTACAGGGTACTAGGGGAGAAGATCATCAGTGCCGGTCATGGGGAGATCTCCCCATGACCGCATGAAATAACCGATAATTATACGATTCTACCGTGACTTGGCAAAGAATATATTTCGGACATCCCCTCGTCAATATAAGGACCACTCCATCCTGAGGCACATGCCTCAATCCTCTGATCTGCATGCACCGTAACATCATCCGGCAACCTGGAACGACCGCGTTGAGCATTACGCACCGTGGCGCCGATCGGGCCCTGCATGATTTGGCTTTTAATAGAACATTTCAATCGCCGCGGGTGTCCGTCATCCTGCGTGAGGGCAGCTTTTTCTTCTTCAGGGACGCCTTCACCATGGTGAGAATCGCATCAATTTCGATGAACTGGGTATTGATGACAAGATCATAGTTCATGGGGTCGTCGATATCAACCTTGAAAAGCTTTTTGATAAAGGCTTTTCTTTCCGCCTCCATGGTAATGATCTGTTTTTCCGCCTCCTTTTCCGTAATTCCAAGCCCTTCGGCAAGATTTTTAATCTTCTGTTCCATCGGTGCGATGATCCTGATTCTGAGCGTCTCTTCGGGCGGCAAAATCAGATTCGCACCACGTCCGATAATAACGGCTCCGCCGTGTTTTCCCGCCGTACCGATCACCTTCGTCAGGTGCTGAAGGTACTTGTCGGCCATCATCCAGCGGGTCGTCTTGAGAAACTGTATCCAGTTATCAAGGGTGCTCCGCATCTTCTCATCGAGCGAGGAGATGACCTTTTCACTCATCCGTGCGCTCTCGGCAACCTCGTTGATTATTTTTGCATCGAAGAGATCAAGCTGCAATTCCTCGGCAATCCGCGGCGCGATATCATGAGATCCGCTCCCCGGCTGTCGCGAAATCGTGATGACAGGACCGGGCGCCGCGCCTTTCTTCTTTCGTGCCATTCTCTCCATTTCCCATTTTCGCACCTGCTCCTCAATCAAATGATCCGCCCTCTGACTGACTGTCGATGATTCCTTCATGATCATGTCCCCTCATTCATGGCTGATGGTTAGTTGAAGTGGTGAGAACCCCTTGGGCCTGAAAGAAAAACTTATCGACTGCATTGTATAAATTTATAGATTGGGCAAGACAATGTCAACAGTTAATTCAGCGGCCTTTTCGGACGGAAGCGGTGCCACAACGTGAGAAGACGCACGGCCAGGAGCGCCACGATCAGGCGGGGCACCCAGAGCCAGAAGGGGCTGAGCCCCAGGGGCAGGAAGAGCGACGGGTCTTCGATCATGGAATGATTGATTCCGATTGAAAGATGAAGTGTCTCCAACTCTTCCTTCGACAGGTTCCCGTTTTTTACCTCTTCGACGATCACGGCCCCGCCATAGGAAAGGCCGAAGAGGACCGCCGTCATCCAGAGAATTCCCACGCGTCGGCTCAATCCCATGAATGTCAGAACGGGAGCGAGGAAGGCGACGATGACCGCTGCCCAGCCGAAGCTTTTCAGAATTTCAAGGGACGTCAGGATCATCATGATGATGCAGAATATCTTCGCAACAAGCCCCATGGTAACGAGTCCCCAGTCGCGCACCATGGCACTGAAGGTCTGGGGCACCGGTGACGAAAGTCCTAATTCATGGGGAACCGATCCGGAAGGACTCAGCCACCGGGAGACCACGAGGACCGTGATCACGGCAACAACGAGCCGAAACACCGTGGCCACGATGGGATTAACCCCCGACTTTCCCTGGATGATCCCTTCCTGGACGAGGTTATGGGCGATAAGAAGAAAAATGGCCACCAGCGTCATTTCCTCCATGCTGAGGGGCAGTACCGCCATTGATGCGATACCGCCGTAAATTCCGGTAAGCGCACCGATAATGAGAGGGAGCGTCGCCGCAGGGGGGAGACCGAGAAGGCCCATCAGGGGCCGGAGAAAAAAATCCATCTTTTCTATCAGGCCGCTCCAGGCAAGGAGCGCCGTAAGAAAGGAAATGGGGATGATGATTTTCATCATCCAGAGAAACCCCGTCCACCCCTTTCCGAGGCCGGCACGGAATCCCGTCTTGAAGCGTTCGCCTGCCCTAATACCTGACATGAAGCGTCTATACCAGAAGAGGAGGAACCTCCGCAACGAGAAAGTATTTCACCGGTGGTCAGTGCTTTTGGATGACATTTCCGATACCTGCCCTGGTGCGTCCCGCAACCCGTGCCAGGCAACTTTGCCCCTTTTCCGCACCGGGAGAGTATGGTAACATGCCGCACGAATTAGGGTATTTTGAAGCTCTGCATAATCGCCACGATCACGGGAGGATGGCCTTATATGCATGATCTTATAATTGTCGGCGGCGGTCCCGCCGGTGCCACCGCGGGAAGGCATGCAGGGTTGATGGGATTGAAAACCCTCTTGCTCGAAAAGAGCCGATTTCCACGAGTCAAACCCTGTGCCGGGGCCCTTTCGGAAAGGGCCCGGTCGTACCTCGATTTCTCCCTCCCTCACCGCCTCGTGGAAAAGGAAATCTTCGGGACCCGTCTCTGCCTGGGTGACACAATCCTGGAAGGACGCAAGGACTTTCGCCTCGCCACCATGGTCACCCGATGCGCCTTTGATGAGTTTCTCCTTGAAAAAGCTGAAGAAACGGGCATTACAATCCACCTGGAAGAACGGGTGCTCGATTTCGAAGAACATACTGACCATGTGGCCGTGACGACCTCCGGGGGAACCTTCACCGCACGTTTCATGATCATCGCCGAAGGCGCTCAGGGAACCTTGAAGTACCGGGTACGAACCCGGGACAAGGACCGTGAATACGGCCTGTGCCTGGTGACCGAAATCGAGGGAACCAATGAACTGATCGATCGGCATCTTCCCGGCGTGATTGAAATTCACTTCGGTGTTGTCCCCATGGGATACGGCTGGGTTTTCCCCCATGACGGATACTACTCCGTGGGAATCGGGTGCTTTGGACATCGGGTCGCCCATCCCGGAAAGGTCATGGAGACCTTTCTGCAGCGGGCAGGTTTCAGGGGGCCTTGTAAAATACGGGGGCACCTTATACCCGCCGGCGGTATACCGAGAAACACCACCGGCAGACGGGTCCTCCTCTGCGGTGATGCGGCAGGCTTTGTCGATCCCCTCACCGGAGAAGGCATCGCCTATGCACTCCGGTCCGGCCGGCTTGCCATTGAAACAATCGAGGGCATCCTCAGGAAGGAAAAGAAATGGAAGGGGCTGCGATCATATGAAACATGCTGTTACGAGGCATTCGGGAGCAATCTCAGATATGCGCTGCTCTCTGCCAGAATAATCCACCGCTGTCCCTCATTTTTTTACCGTGTTCTGTTGCAACGCACCGGTGCCCTTGATAAGTACCTTGAGACATCCGTTGAGGAAAAGCAGTACCTGAACTATCTCCGGTGGTTGACGCCGCGCCTTCCCCGACACATCTTCCCGTGAATCGCAGGCGGTGCGCGGTACTCCTCTGCACTATATCTATGGTCTGCGCCGTGCATCTTCGGGTTCCAGAACCATAAAGGGGTGGTGGATAAAAAACGATATATGAGAAAGGTTCCGAATGAATACAGCAATTGTAATACTATTTTTTCTGGTGATGCTCCTGATCGGCATCCTGAGTGCACGGAAGATCGGGGGTACCGTCAGCTACTACGTCGCCGACCGGAAGGGATCCGTACCGGTTATCACCGGTTCGCTGGTGGCGACCGCCGTCGGAGGCTCCAGCACCATCGGTCTTGCAGGTCTGGGATATACTCGAGGACTGGTGGGGGCATGGTGGCTGCTGGTGGGAGTCATCGGTCTGGGGGTCCTGGCATTCTGGTTCGTCGAAAAAGTGCGAGCCTTCGAGGTCTTTACCCTGCCGGAGATCCTGGAACGGCAATACGGCGGACAAACTGTTAAAATTGTCGCGTCCCTCCTTATTGTCATCGCCTGGCTCGGAATCATCGCCGCCCAGATCCTGGCGGCGGGCAAGCTGCTTTCCGTTCTTCTGCCGGGACACTTTTCCCTCGTGGCGGGTACCGCCGCAATGGTATTTATCCTCTACACGATACTGGGCGGACAGTATTCCATCCTCAGGACCGACGGGATCCAATCGGTCATTATCATCTGCGGCATCCTGCTCTGTTTCTTCACCGGCATCTCCGCGGCGGGGGGGCTCTCCGTGATGGCGAAAGAACTTCCCCAATCTTTTTTTTCCTTTCCCCTGTCGGCTGAGTTCGGATGGTTCGATCTCGGAAGCTTTCTGATCGTGGTAGGGGCAACCTATCTCGTGGGTCCTGATATTTACTCACGGATATTCTGCACGAAAGATGCCGACACGGCGCGCAGGGCCCTTCTCATGACGGCACTTATCCTTGCATTTCTGGCCTTTTGTATCACCTTTATCGGCATGGCGGCACGGGTCCTGTTGCCGGAAATCTCCCCGGAAAGCGCCCTTCCCTCGCTCATCATGGAGATACTCCCTGCGGGGCTGAACGGTCTGGTCATCGCGGCGCTGCTTGCCGCGGTCATGTCATCGGCCGACACGGTACTTCTCACCGCGGGCACGATTATCGTCTCCGACATTATCAATCCCCTCTTTCGATCGCAACTGGGGGAAAAATCCCTTCTTTTCCTGACGCGCATCAGTATCGCCCTGGTGGGAATGGCGGCACTCCTGATTGCATTCACGATAAAGGGGGTTATCGCATCACTGTTGCTCGGCTACACCGTCTATTCCTCAGGCCTCGTCATTCCCGTCCTCTTCGGCTTTTACGCGGAGAAATTCCGTCTCAATTTCCTGGGAGTTCTCTGTTCCGTCATTGGAGGGGGCTGTACGGGACTCTTTCTGAAACTGTCAGGATATGATAAGCTGCTCTTCATTACATTTCCTCTTTCGGCATTGTTTCTCTTTGCGGGAAGCTATATTTCCCCGCGAATCATCGCCAGAAGAAAAGGAAGGTGAGAGGAGCACCATATTATGCCACGGGACTGGCTGCTGATCGACGACAGGGATTCTCTCGAGCATGCCTGCGACGATATCGGAAAAGCGAAGATAATCGGCATCGATACCGAGTACGACTCATTCCGCTACTTCAG
>CAYTUH010000006.1:0-4452 GCA_964441165.1 uncultured Syntrophaceae bacterium | reverse complement strand
TGATACAGGTCCGTGCCGGCTCATTCACCTATCTTTTCGACCCTCTCGGCACGTGCGACATATCGGTTCTGGCGCCTCTGTTCGACGATCCGGACATCATCAAGGTGCTTCATGCCGGTGAAAACGACATCAGATTGTTGAACAGAGATTACGGGTTCACCTTCAACGCCGTTTTCGACACCCACCGGGCGGCGTCATTGATGGGGTGCACCCATCTGGCGCTGGCGGTCCTCGTCGACACATACCTGGGCGAGGCGTTGGAAAAATCAAAGAGTATTCAGCGTTCCCGCTGGGATACCCGACCCCTCGCGGAAGAACAGATCGAGTATGCCGTCCAGGACACGCGATATCTCATCGCACTCTACAGAATCATGAACGAGAAGCTTCAGGGCGAAGGACTCACACAGAAGGCCGCAGAGGCCTTCGAAAGGGTAACCGCGACGCGGTGGAGTGAAAAGAGACTGGACAAGGAAGGGTATCTTAAAATCAGGGGGGCCGATGAACTGGACGGACATCAGCAGGACCGCCTGAAAGCACTCTATTGCTGGCGATTCTGGAAAGCACAGCGGACTAACAGGGCCCGGTTTCTGATCCTTTCCGATCAGGACCTCATCGATCTGGCGGCGCATGATATCGACTCCCTCGAATCATTGCACCGATCGGGCCTCATTTCACCGGCAAAGGTGGAAAGCTACGGAAAGGAACTGGCGGATCTTCTGAACACTGCACCTTCGGCTCATTAAAAGGGACCTTTCTTCGTGCAGGTTCGCCGTCGCCGCCCCGGAGACATCCACCCCTCCATTCTCATCGCCGGGCAGGAGAAACGTCGCAAGGGGAATCAATTCTTTCGCCTGCAACACCTGACTTCCGGAGTGAACAACACCCGCATGCCCTGCATGCGTGCCGACGGGGCAATGACAGGCACGCAACCGACTGTCCGCAGGAAAGCCGTCAACAGACGGTTCGGTCCTGTCTCGACGGGCAACCGTTTCCACGGCGGCATGAAAAATCCACAAGGAGGCGGGGGAAGAGGATGTCACAATCATCAGCATGACCTGACCGGCATCATCGTGGCCGTTTTAGATATTGTCAAACACCGGCAAATAATATATAGAAATCTATTTTTACAACAGATTGGGCACAACGACAGCAAGGAGAAAAGGGCATGGGAAAATTGTTCGGCACTGACGGCGTACGGGGGGTCGCAAACGAATACCCGATGACATCGGAAATGGCCATGCGCATCGGTATGGCCACGGCCCATCTTTTTAAACGTAAAGGACACCAGCCGCGGATCATCATCGGAAAAGATACCCGCGTCTCGGGCTACATGATCGAACACGCCCTCGTATCGGGCATCTGTGCGCTGGGAGTGGACGCCTACCTGGTCGGTCCCATGCCTACGCCCGGCGTCGCCTTCCTGACGAACAGCATGAGGGCCGACGCGGGCATCGTCATATCGGCATCGCACAACCCCTTCCAGGATAACGGCATAAAAATATTTTCCAGCGACGGCTACAAGCTTCCCGATGAAAAGGAGAATGAAATCGAGGAAATTGTGCTTTCACGCACAATGGACCAGCTTCATCCTTCACCCAGCAATCTTGGAAAGGCATACAATATCGAAGGCGCGCGGGGTCGTTATATCGTCTTTGTCAAAAACACCTTTCCGAAGGAATACACCCTCGAGGGGACAAAGATCGTCCTGGATGCATCCAACGGCGCCACCTACCGTGTCGCCCCGAAACCTTTCTTCGAAATGGGAGCCGAGGTCCATACCATATTTGCCGAGCCGAATGGTGAAAACATCAACGACGAGTGCGGCTCACAACATCCCGAAGTTCTTGCGGAAGAAGTACTCAGACAAGGTGCCCATGCAGGCTTTGCCTTTGACGGGGACGGGGACCGCTGCATCGCCGTGGATGAAAAAGGCACGGTCCTGACGGGCGACCAGCTCATGGCGATCTGCGCCAAGGTCATGAAACAAGACGGGAGTCTCACGAATAATCTGGTAGTGGAGACGGTCATGAGCAATATCGGTTTTGGCATCGCCCTGAAAAAGCTCGGCATCGACAAGGCCACGGCCCCGGTAGGAGATCGATATGTCCTTGAGATGATGAAAGAAAAGGGGGCTTCCCTCGGTGGCGAAGACTCGGGGCACCTGATTTTCCTGAATCATCACACCACGGGGGACGGCATCATCACGGCAATCCAGGTGCTGAAGGCGATGAAAGCGGAAGGGAAACCACTCTCCGAGCTGGCCAGGATCATGACGGTCTTTCCCCAGAAGCTGATCAATATCGACGTGGCATCGAAACCCGACATATCGACGGTACCGGAAATCACCCGGGCGATCGAGGATGCGGAAGAGAAACTGGGTGAGACGGGGCGGGTCCTGGTCCGATACTCGGGCACCCAGAACATGTGCCGTGTCATGGTGGAAGGTCCCACGGACAATGAAACGGAGCACTACTGCCGCCAGATTGCCGATGTGGTAAAACGCGCAATCGGATAACGGCAAATAGCATGCAAGGAGGGAACGCCCGTGTCGTTCAAGGTGATTGTTACACGAAATTACGACCACATGAGTGAAGTGGCCGCCCGGATCGTCGCAGACGATATCAGACGGGTCCTTCAGGAAAAGGATCGCTTTGTGCTCGGTCTTGCCACGGGCAACTCCCCTACCGGTCTCTACAAACATTTTGCAAAGTCGGCCAACAATGGTGTATTCGATTCATCGAAAATCGAAAGCTTCAACCTCGATGAGTACGTGGGGCTTCCGGGCGAAAACGCCCAGCAGAGGGCACTTCACCCCGAAAGTTACAGTTTTTTCATGATCCAGGAACTCTTCGGTCTCCTGCAGAACAAATTCAGCGCCGTGAATGTCCCCTGGGGAACGCTCGTCGATCAGGACGTGCTGGCAAAGGCACTCCGTGATCACCCCGGCGACTGGAAAGAGCATGGGACCGACAAGGGAAAGGCCATCGTTGTCAGCCAGGATGCCGCCTCGGAATATCTTCGCTGGATCAGGAACGAGATCCTCGACGCCTATGCCGAAAAGATCAAGGAGAACGGTGGCATCGACCTCCATATCATTGGAGTCGGCGGCAAAGGACACGTCGCCTTCCATGAATCGGGAATCCCCTTTGAAGGGAATGAAATGCTCCTCGTCAGGCTCGACGACAACACGGTGGCAAACGCCGTCGAGGACGGTCACTTTGCGAGCATCGAGGAAAGCCCCCGCTATGCCATATCGATGGGGGCGGAACTGGTCTATCAGGCACGCAGGGTCGTGCTCCTCGCCAACGGAAACCGCAAGGCCGAACCCGTGGCGGCATCCCTGTTGAATGATCCGACACCGCTGATTCCGATTTCCTACGGTCAGATATTTGCGCGGAACGGCGGAAGGATGACCTATGTGATCGACCGTGCCGCAGCGGAACACCTCGTCGATAATATCGATGAATTGACGGCACGCGGCATTGAACTCGAAGATATCGGCGATCAGGAACCGGACACCAGGGTTTCCGATCTGACTTTTGCCCGGGACCCCGACACGTGCACACTGTGCTGAAAGGGAATAACCACAGGGAATAGAAGAGATTATGGTTCATAGAATCGAAATATGCTTTATAGACGGCATCAGGGATGCCCTGGGAGAAAAGACGAAAGGAAGTATCGTCGATAACCTCGGCATCAACGTGGCGGAGGTACGCACCGTCGAGGTCTACACCATCGAGGGAGATATCTCCGGAACGGAGCTTGAAGAAATCGCCCGCGGCCCCCTCTCGGACCCGGTTATTCAGCGATACAGGATTGACGGAGCGTGCATCGACCGCTTTGACTGGATGATAGAAGTGGGATTCCGACCCGGCGTGACCGACAATGTCGGGAAGACCGCCACCGACGCGGTGCGCCTCCTGCTTGGTCGCAAAAACGCCATCCGTGTCTATACTTCGCGGCAGTATGTCATCACGGGAACACTGGCGCGGGCCGCCGTGGAACGGATTGCCTCGGATCTGCTTGCCAACGAACTCATTCAGCGATACGAAATTATCGACGGGAACGCATGGGACCCCGCCGTGGGCGTTATGCCCTACATTCCCCGCGTCGTCATCGACGATGCCCCGACGGTGGAAGAGATCGACCTGAATGTCGGCGACAAAGCGCTTCAGGAGATCAGCAACCGGCGGGTGCTGGCACTGACGATCGACGAGATGAAGGTGATCCGGAACCATTTCAGGAACGACTCGGTCATCGCGGAACGGAAAGGGGTGGGCCTCGACGAACGGGTGACCGATGTGGAACTCGAAGCCCTTGCCCAGACCTGGTCGGAACACTGCAAGCACAAGATATTCAACAGTATCATCACCTATGAAGACGAGAGGGGAGAGGTCGAAATCATCGATTCCCTCTTTAAAAGCTGCATCAAGGATTCCACCAGAATCATAC
>CAYTUH010000005.1:0-18266 GCA_964441165.1 uncultured Syntrophaceae bacterium | reverse complement strand
CCCCCCTTTATCGCCCCCCTCGTTCATCATTCACAATAGACACCTTTCATATCAACAGCTTGCGTGAAATAAAGGGCCCCCTCGCCTCCATGGCACGAAACTTGTGTATCTATATGTCAGTTACAAATTTATTTAACCGGAAAAGGAGTTATCAAATGAATCACGAGACCAAAGAGAAAATCAAAATGGGTGCGTGGAGTGCTGTGGGCGGTGCAATTATCGCAATGATTATCGGTTTCGCCTGGGGCGGATGGGTTTTAGGCAGTACCTCACTCAATATGGGTGAAGAAATGGCGAATGCTGCCGTTATTGATCGCTTGACGCCGATTTGTGTCGCACAATTTAACCAGGACCCGGAGAAGGAACAGAAACTGAAAGAGATCAAAGCACTCGATTCCTGGAAAAGAGACCAGTATGTCAAAGATCAGGGCTGGGCAACAATGCCTTTTGAGAAGGAGCCTGATAGCCGTGTTGCAGACAGATGTTCTGTACTGATAATGAAAAATAGCCAGTAAGAAAGGATTACCGGCATCCAACACACTATCAATCCTTGATGGCTTTGTAAAAAGTCCAATTGCTGCGTTGCGCTGCATCCCTCGCCACTGCGGCGTACCTTAAGTACGCCTCATTATTCAGGATTTTCGCGCCTTGCCTTTGAAGCTTTTTAACTTGCCATCGAATATTGACTTTTTGCGAGTCCATCAATCCTTGGATTTGGATTTTCAGCAGTGGCTCGTGCCGGCAGATCTCTGCTTTCGTCATCACGTGTTTTTACCGTGGAGTGTTGTACTCTGGAGAGAGGAGGACTTTCATGATCATTGTCAGGATAACAATGAATGTACTTCCGGAAAAGCAGCTGGAGGTGACGCAAACGCTTCTCGGAATGATCGGGCCAACGGGCAGGGAAAAGGGTTGTCTGAGCTATGCCGTCTTCTGCGATATCGAAGACAAGAACCGTTTGAACCTGCTGGAGGAGTGGCAAACCCGTCAAGATCTGGACCACCATCTAAGGTCTCAGAGCTTCGGCGTTTTGCTTGGATCAAAGACCCTTTTATGCGAACCGCCGAAAATTCAAATCCATACGGTTTCCCTCACGGAAGGAATGGAGGCCATTCATGCCGCCAGGGATAGAAGAAGCTAATCCTTACCCCGTGGGGGCGGTTCAGCGCAAGCCGGGATAACACATCATCGCCCGTGGCAACGCTTCGAATGTAGGCGCCGTTGCCGGCGGCTCAGACCGTTGCGGAAGGAACGAAAGGTGCCTGGAATCAGCCACTCGAGAAGTGTTCGGCGGTGCCTTTCATCCTTTTGATCCGCTATCAGGCGCGGCTTTCCGGAAAGAAGCCTTTGCATTAGGGGAAGCGCTGTCTCGGGAACGTGATCCGCACGCCCGGACTGCTGGCAGTGACAGGAACGCTCTCAATAGAGGGCTCTCATTACCGTAGAATTTGCAAACGCCATATTTACAAAGATCGCCCTTCCAGGCGACAGATTTCGAAAGGAGATTGCACCCATGGATAATGACCCGATGGATAAGCTTTCGTCATACATAAATGGCTTGATGGCGCGATTCAAGTTGCCCGCACCTAATTTCAGGATGGCGGGCGCTTTGAAGATCCTCATCGTCGGGGTTGTACTGGTGTTTATCGGCTATAACCTCTTCTTTGTCTACGTGCGGCCCGATGAGTTCGGAATCAAGGTGGCCCGGGTCGGCATAAACCGCGGCGTTCAAAAAAATATCTATCCGGCGGGCCTTGCCTTTGTTCTGCCCTTCGGGATGCAGCAGATATACCGGCTTCCCAAGGGCATCCAGGTGCTTGAGCTGACCAATTTCCCCAGAACCGCCGCCGAGGCGGCGCGGAAAGACCGGGCGGCGCACATTCAGACATCGGACGGCTTTTTCGTGGATGTGGACGTTTCTTTCCTTTACCACATCAAGGACCCCTACCTGGTTTTCACCACCATCGGTCCCGGAACCCTCTTCGAGGACAACGGCATCATTCCCAAGGCCGAACCGGCACTGAAAGAGACCCTGGGAAAGCTGACCACCGAAGAATTCTACAACAGCCCCATGCGGGTCCAAAAGACGGAAGAAGCCAAGAAGAGGCTCAACGCTGAATTGAATTTAAAAGGCATCGAAGTGGACCAGGTGCTGGTTCGGTATTTCATATATAGCAAGGAAATACAGAAAAACATTGAGGAAAAGAAGCTTCAGGATCAGATGGTATTTACCAACCAGGCAGCGGCCCGCGCGGCCAAGGAAGAGGCCGAATTAAAGAAAATCGTGCAGGAAGGGATGGTTATCGCCGCCGTTGAGATTGAAAAGGGCAAAGCCTATGTCACCCGCAAGATCGCCGAGAAGGATTATTACGTTCGCAAGAAAAAAGCGGAAGCCGACCTGCTGGTGAAGCTGGCAGAGGCGGAACGCGTACGTTTGAGAAATGAAGCCCTGAAGGGAATCGGTTCCGAACGCATGGTGGCCCTGAAAATGGCCGACGCCTACAAGGGGCTGGACATGATCATCCTGCCCAGTGACGGCCCCAACGGGGTCAACCCGTTGAATCTGGACAACACCTTGCATTTATTTGACGTTCGCAAAGGAGGCAGCAAATGAAACACTTTCTTGTCTGGGTCGCTTTGATGATGGCCATGATTACCACAGCCGGCTGCGTTCCCCATACCACCGGGGAGACAGAGGTGGGCGTCAGAACCCGCAAAATAGCTTTTTTCGCCCCCAAGGGCGTTGAAGACCGGGTCTATGCCCCCGGTGCCACCTATTTCTTTATGCCCTTTATCAACGATTGGGCTGTCTTTGATACCAAACTGCAAAACCTGGAGATGACCTTTTCGCAAGTGAGGGGGGACCGCAAATCGAGAGACGATTTAGTGCTGAAAACCATCGACGGCAACGACATCAGCCTGGATGTGATCGTCGCCTATCGCATCAATGCAAATAAGGCACCCCACATTCTCCAGTACGTAGCCCGGGATGACGCGACATTGCGGGATAAAATCGTGCGCACCGTCGCCCGCAGCAAACCGCGGGATATCTTCGGCGAACTGAAAACGGAAGCCTTCTATGTGGCCGATGCGCGGGAAGCCCAGGCGGTCAAGGCCAAGGAGGCGCTTCAGAACATTCTGGAGCCCATGGGCATCGTCGTGGAAAAAGTGCTGACCAATGATTATCGTTTCAACCCCGAATATCAGAAGGCCATCGAGGACAAGAAAGTGGCCGATCAGCAGGTAGAGAAGAACAAATCGGCCCAACACGCCGCCATAGAGGAATACAAGCGCAAACTGGAAGAAGCCAGGGGAGAAGTCAACAAGATGGTGGCCGACGCCGACGGTCAATACCTCAAGGACAAAATCGAGGCCGATGTATACCAGGAACAGCAACAGCTGCTGGCCAAAGCCATCGAGGCCGAAGGCATTGCCGAAGCGACCGGTATCCAGGAAATGAATAATGCCCTGGCAGGGGCGGGCGGTGAAGCGATTGTCAAGCTGAGAATCGCAGAGGCGCTGCAGGGAAAGCGTATCATACTGTTACCCGTATCAGAGGGTGGGATGAATCTCAAGACCACCGATATCAACCGGCTGATAGAAACCATAGGCGTTAGAGCGCTCTCCGGAGAAAAATGACGGGGTGTGGTGTCGCGGCTGACCATGGCGTCGCGCACCCATGTTCCACTGGGCTTGAATCTTGTGTCAAAAAATGAGTTGCCCGTAATACGAGGAAAAGAAAAATGCCATCCACGGGAAACAAAGAGCCGCTGGAAAATTTAAAAGATGCGATTCGTTCCCTCATCGGTCTCAAGGACCCCCAGAGGAAAAAGAACGCCTTACCCCCGAAGGCGCGTTTCAGCATCTGGTATTTCCTGATCGTTTTTCTTACCATCAGCGTCCTGCAGCAATACTATCTTTCTTCAAAGACGGAAACGATCCCCTACAGCCAATTTAAACAATACCTCACCGAAGACACCGTTAGTGAAGTGATGATCGGCCCGGAAAATATCAATGGCATCCTCAAAGGAACGCCGGGCCAGAAGTTTACGACCGTTCGGGTGAATGATCCCACCATGGTGAAGGACCTGGATGAAGGCAAGGTCCGTTACGCCGGACGTAATGAGAATAAATTCCTGAGTATGCTTCTCTCCTGGATCGTCCCCATCGGTATTTTTTTCCTGATCTGGCGCTACGCCATGAACAAGATGGGGCCGGGGATGGGGGTGATGTCTTTTAGCAAGAGCAAAGCCAAGATTTTTGCCGAAAGTGAAACGAAGGTCACGTTCGCCGATGCAGCCGGCATCGATGAAGCCAAAGAAGAACTCCAGGAGGTCGTTGAATTTTTAAGTAATCCGGGGAAATTCCAGAAACTGGGCGGAAGGATTCCCAAAGGGGTGCTTCTGGTTGGCCCCCCGGGTACGGGCAAAACCCTTCTGGCCAAAGCGGTGGCCGGAGAGGCAAAAGTGCCTTTTTTCAGCATCAGCGGGTCTGAGTTTGTGGAAATGTTTGTCGGCGTGGGCGCAGCCCGCGTTCGCGATCTTTTCGGTCAGGCCGCCGGCCAGGCTCCCTGCATCATCTTTATCGATGAACTGGACGCCCTGGGGAAAGCCCGGGGAATGAATGTCATGGGCGGTCACGATGAACGGGAGCAGACACTCAACCAGCTCCTGGTGGAAATGGATGGATTCGAGACGAATAAAGGGGTCATCATCATGGCCGCCACCAATCGGCCCGAAATCCTCGATCCTGCCCTGCTGCGCCCGGGGCGCTTCGATCGGCAGGTCCTGGTAGACCGTCCCGATATCAACGGACGGGAAGCAATCCTGATAATTCACTCCACACATGTCGTTTTAGGCCCCGAGGTTGATTTGCGCAAGATCGCCGGTCGCACGCCAGGCTTTGTGGGCGCGGACCTGGCCAACATCATCAATGAGGCCGCCCTGCTGGCTGCCCGTAAAGATAAAGAAGAGGTGGGCCTGGCGGATTTCGATGAGGCGATCGACCGGGTGGTTGCGGGCCTGCAGAAAAAAAACCGGGTGATGAATCCGCAGGAGAAAGAAATTGTTGCCTTTCATGAGTCCGGACATGCGATTGTGGCTGAATCGGTTGAACATGCCGATCCGGTGCACAAAATTTCCATTATTCCCCGAGGGATTGCCGCGCTCGGATATACCCAGCAACAACCCACGGAAGACCGCTATTTATTGACGCGCTCGGAACTGCTGGACCGGTTGGCCGTTTTTTTAGGCGGCAGGGTGGCGGAGGAGCTTGTGTTCGGGGAAATCTCCACGGGTGCCCAGAACGACTTGCAGCGGGCCACAGACATTGCCCGGTCCATGGTCGCAGAATATGGCATGAGCGATCGCCTGGGGCTGGTGAGCTATGAGCGCCCGCGCCAGCCCATGTTTCTCCCGGAAAGTTTTTCTCCCGGTAAAAATTACAGTGAAGCGAAAGCCGCCCAAATTGACGAAGAGGTCACGCGGTTTGTCGAGGAAGCCCATCAACGGGTGCATAAAATCCTCTCAGCGCGGCGCACGGTCCTTGATGATTTAGCCCGTCTCCTTTCGCAGAAGGAAAGTGTGCAGGGAGAGGATCTGAGAAAGATGTTGTCGGCAGCCACACCCGGAATGGCGACGTCATCGCCCGGTCCGTCGGATGTCACTCCCGGCCCCGGCGCCTGATCATCCTCGTTACCTTATATTCCACGACGGTCTCGTTTTTCTGGTTCACGACCCTGTGGCAAAAGGTCACGATCCCCCGGTCGTCCTTTTTGGTCTCTCTCTTGTTGAGGACGACTATTTCAACGGATATCGTATCGCCGATGAATACGGGGGCTTTCACATCCAGCTCCATCCCCAGAAAGGCCATTCCCGTTCTGTGGATGAGGCCGGAGAGGATGGACAGTCCGTCAGCCATGGAAACCGTCAAAAGGGCCGGCGCGATGGGCCGCTTAAAGGGGGTTTCCTTTTCAATGTATTCCCGGTCCATGAACAGTGGTTCGCTGTAACAATAGTGGGCGACAAAATTCACCACATCTGTTTCGGTAATGGTCTTCCTTTCCGTATAAAAGGTTTTTCCCGGTGTAAAATCTTCGAAATACAATCCCTGCTGCATTGCTTTATTTCTCCTTTGATAATCCTTGGTTTCTGCGAAAACGCAGTATAGGTATGCGGCTCTCCGGTGTCAACGGGAAAGTACCCGCTTTTTGCATTATGGAATCTACTTTCAACGCAGGCGTTTCCAGAGTGGTACCAAAATCGCCACACGCTGAGCGGTTTCGGGTCCGTGCGCACCGGGTTTTTTCCGGCACCGGGGTGTCATGACGGCGACACTCCCGGTCAATTCAACGGTTACACTGTCCCGGAAATGTTCCTCCCTGTGCGTACTTGTTCTTGTCTTAAGGAAATACAGGGTGTATAGTGCAAATTATCTGGTATTACAAACTACTTCCTGGAGGTGTCGTGATGTTCGGTACGGGGCGTTATGACCGTTTGAAGGTATGCATATGCCGCCCCTGATCGCGACCGCGCAATCAGGGGCATGAAAGGGTATACCGTACACAACGCTTACGCGCAGAAGCCCAGCAATGAGTCAGCATCATCAGTGCATTGAATTTTGATTTCCCGCCAAGAACGTAGGTAGAAACACCCCCTTCATTCGCCGCCATGGCGCCACGGAACATATGAAGGCAGGTCTCACTTCAACGATTCAACAAACATACATTCGTCCGACACAGCTGCATAAAGGTCATCGCCGCATAACATGACGAACCGTCATGCAGGGATGGTTTGCCACCCTGGGCGTTGACCCCTTTTCACCACCGCAAACCAGCATCGAACCCGGGTGCGGCAATGTCGGTTCTACGGCCTTCCACTGAGGAAGGACCGCCACGTTCCGGTATGGAATTCATACGGGGGGAGGGCGTTCATATGACCCCTTATAATAAAAAGCAGTTTCCCGGAAGGATCATCTTTAATGAAGCGCAGGCGCGTACCATCTTTTATGAAACGGACGAACCTCTCTATATCAGAGTTCAATATATCGACGGCACCTTCGATTACGTTTCCGATCGTATGCTGAACAAATTACTTGCAACCCGTGAAATCAAACAGTTCTATCGTTATTCGGAAGAACGATGGATCACCGTGGGAGTCGACCGTCTCCGGGCGATGGGCCAACCTTACAAGATCGGCGACCGGCGCCGGGATCACGGGGGACACGTCGTCGTGATGGGGAAAAAACGGGGGGATCCCCTCTTCTGCATCGCCTGACTTTCGGGTACCCGTATCCGGTTCCGGCCTTTCCTCATGCAAAGCCGGGTGGTGATGAAGAGTGTCCCTCGACCTCCTCTCCCACCATTGACGTTCCGTGATGTATGGCGGCAATCCGACCGATTGCAGTGCAAGGGGCGACCTGTCCCCCCGGGACGCCTTCCGGTGCCGGAATCTAAAGACCCCTGTTTTATTCCTTTTCCGTGACCTCCAGCTTTATCATCCGGTCACCCTGACGGATTGCGTCGACGACATCCTGCCCGGCCACAACTTTTCCGAACACGGTATGGTTCCCGTCCAGGTGGGGCTGTGGCGAATGGGTGATAAAGAACTGGCTCCCGTTTGTATTCGGTCCCGCATTGGCCATGGAAATCGCCCCTTTTTCGTGCCGCAGAGGATTCCCGCGGGTTTCGTCCTCAAACTGATATCCCGGGCCGCCTCGCCCCGTCCCTGTGGGGTCACCGCCCTGTATGACAAAATCGTCGATTACCCGGTGAAAGACCACTCCGTCATAAAAGCCTTCCCGCGCGAGAAAGACGAAGTTGTTCACCGTTTTGGGGGCATGCTGGGGCAGAAGCTCCAGCGTTATGTCGCCCCGGTCTGTTTCAATCACGATGTTGTAGATTTTTTCCCGATCGATCTGCATCGCCGGCGGGCTGTTCCATTTTTTTGTCATGGCATACTCCTTCATGGGTTATCTTTCCGTACCGTTCAGTACCATATCAAAGGCCGCAATTCATAGTCAATCCTGCATCCACCATCAAAAATCCGCATCGGTACCGGAAGGTCAATCTTCACTGAGCCGTGATGAGATGATGGTCGCTCTTGAAGAATAACGGCGAAAATAGTAATCTGACGTCAACAGGATAGACAGTCTGCATCGTGGCCCGTCACAACGACCACGGAAATATCCGTCCGTGAGCATGCCCCGCACCATCCCCTCCTCTTCTGCACACCACGGTGACTTCCGGGGAGGAGCAGGCACACAGGGGTTGTCCATGAAAAAAGCCCTTATCACGATCATGTGTATCGCCCTCTTTCATCCATCCAATCCGGCCTGTGCCTTCGACCTGGATCTCTCGAAGGAAGAAAAAGTGATGGCCCTGAATGCGGGGGCCCTGCTCGTTGCCGCGGCATGGGGGATCACCTTCTGGGATTACGGGCAAAAGGGGATGCGCATGGAGGATGAAAAGTGGTTTCAGAAAGACTCGGCCGAAGGCGGTGCCGATAAGCTGGGACACTTCTTCAGCAACTATATCATCACCCACGGCTTTGCCTCTATTTACGAGTCATGGGACTATGAACCCCGCCGGGCGGCACTCTACGGTGCGCTGTCGTCCTTCGGCGTGATGGGATTCGTGGAACTGGGCGACGCCTTCAGCGACAACGGATTTTCCTACTCGGACCTCATCATGAATCTTCTCGGAAGCGGGGCAGGCTACCTGCTCTATTCATACCCCGAACTCGCCCGAAAAATCGATTTCAGGATTGAATACAGACCCAATTTCAGGGAGGGTGACATCTTCACCGACTACGAAGGGATGAAATTTCTCATGGCGGTGAAGATGGAGGGCTTCGACTGCATCACGAATGAATACCTGCAATATCCCGAGATTCATCTCGGCTATTATGCGCGGGGATATTCCGAGGACGCCGGCGACAAAAGCCGCAATCTCTATATCGGCATGGGGATCAACATGTCAAAAATCCTCCGCGATCTCTCCTGGAAGAAAACGGCACGGCTATTCAACTATGTGCAACTACCCTTCACCTATGTCAATGCAAGGCACGACTTCAATGAGTAAGGACACCGGCAGTCTCTGGTGATCACCCACCTGTCGCCGGCTCGACACCTTCCCGGCCACTCATCGACCCCTCTCGGCCGGAAGCGGGAAGGGGGACGTGCCCCCTTCACCGTGTCTCCCGACGGCACTACTTCCTTATTTCTCACGAGTGTAGGGCCAGGCCATGATACCGCCTTCCATCACCCTCACGTTATTCCAGCCATTGCCTTCCAGGGCCAGCGCCGCTTCATACCCCCTGAGAGATATCTTGCAGAAACAGATGATTTCCTTTTCCCTGTCCTCAGGAAGCTCATTGAGCCTTCCCCGCAGCGCGCCGAGCGGAATGAGCCGTTCTCCGATGCCGAGACGCATCTCCTCGTATTCGTCGGGGCCCCGCACATCGATAATAAAGGGACTCCCGTTGCGGGTGACTTTCTCCCTCACTTCCATAGCGGTAATTCCTTTCAGCCTGCCCTTCAGCTTGTTCTGCATGATGTGTGCCGTGGCGATGAAGTGGTCGATAGCCAGTGAAAAGGGCGGTGCATAGGGAAGGTCGGCATTGACAATTCCTTCGACGGTCATGCCGGCCTGGATGGCCATTGCCCATTGCGCAATCTGCTTACTCACATTGCCCGGTCCTACACACTGGGCACCGAGCACTTTACCGGAACTGCGGTCGGCGATGAGTTTGGTCACCAGAAGCATTCCTTCCATGAAACCCGGCTTGTCGGGACTCGCGTTGATAACGGTAATGATATCATCATATCCGAGCCTCCGGGCCACCGATTCGGAAAGGCCCGTGGACCCCGCCGCGTAGTCGAATACTTTGCAGATGCCCGTCTGGATGGTGCCGGGGAAGGTGACGCAATTTTCCGATGCGGCATTTTCCCCGGCTATGCGGCCCTGGAGGTTGGCCAGGTCGCCGTAGGGGGCCAGTACTTTTTTCCCCGTGATGATCTGTGTGGTCTCTACACAGTCACCGACGGCGTAAATGTCGGGGTCGGAGGTCTGCATGTATTCATTGACGGCGATGCCGCCGGTATCTCCGATCGTGATACCGGCATCGCGCGCGAGTTTCACGTTCGGGATTACCCCGATGGCGATGACCGCCAGTTCACAGGGCAGCTCCGTCCCATTCTGAAGCTTGATCCCGGTGAGTTTGCCATTTTCGCCGAGGAATTCGGCGACACCGTTGTCGGTGATCACGTTGGGCGATTTGCTCCGCACGTGATTTTCGATCAGCTTCGCCATTTCCCAGTCGAGAAAGGTCAGAAGCTGGGGGAGGAGTTCCACCACCGTGATTTCGATCCCGGCAAGTTGCAGTGCCTCACAGGTCTCGATGCCGATGAGGCCCCCACCCACGACCACGGCCTTTTTGATACGTCCTTCATCACGGACTTTTCGGAGAAAATCGGCATCCTTCATGGACTGAAGCGTCGTGATCCCTTCGAGATCGGTTCCCGGTACGGGGGGCATCCGGGGGACTGAACCGGTGGCAATGACAAGCCTGTCGTATTCGAGCGTTCCCGTCTCGCCCGTGATCAGGTGCTTGTAGGCAATCGTGTGGTGATCTCTATCAATTCCCGTCACCTCGGTACTCACCCGCGCCTCGATATTCTTTGCGTTCAGGTAAAATTTCGGATCCCGCGTGACTCCCGTCGGTGTACAGAGCAGCATATTCCGATCGTCGAAATACCCGCCGACATAGTAGGGATACCCGCATGAGGCCATGGAGAGATCCCCGTCCTTCTGCAGGATGATCACCTCCGCATTGTCATCGATTCTTCTCGCCTTCGCCGCTGCCTTGGGGCCCGCCGCCGAACCGCCGATTACTACAATTCTTTTTTTCCTTGTCATGTCATGCTCCTTTTGATGGCATTGTCATCTGTTGCTGATTCATGGTCTCTGTTTTCTGTTGAAACAACTCTTTTCTCTGGTACAATTCAAGACCATCATACATAATACCGATTATCATGCTAATTTCATTAATACCGGTCATTGATGCGGATCAAGGGAACGCGAGAAAGGATCCACCATGAACATCCATAAAGTTATCGAATCACTGCCCATATTCAGGGGGCTCTCCAGAGAACAGCACATCATGCTGGCGGAATCCGCCAAAACGCATACCTATAAATCGGGACAGTTGATCATCGGGGACGAAGACCGCACGAACACATTTTATCTCGTCGCCACGGGACGGGTGAAACTGTCAAAAACGTCCTACGACGGAAGAGAGCAGACACTTTACCTCTTTGGACCACGGGAGCTTTTCGGACTCTGCGCGGTTTTTTCCGACACGATCTTTCCCGCCAATGCCGTGGCACTGGAAGAAAGCACCCTGATCATATTCCCCGGCGAGGCTGTTGAAACCCTCGCACGGCAGGATCCACGGATCCTTTTCAATATCATTTTTGTCCTCTCACGCCAACTCAAGGATTCAATGTATGCCATCGAATCGCTCACGCTGAAGGGCATTCCCCAGAGAATAGCATCCTATCTTCTTACGGCGGCCGCGCAGAATGAATCGGGAAACCATGAACTGGTCACGCTTCCCGTAACACAGCGCGAACTGGCCAAACTTCTGGGCACCACACCGGAGACGCTTTCGCGCATTCTGAAGCAGATGACTGCCGACAGCCTGATACGGGTGCAGGGAAAGACCGTGGAGATCACCGACCGTGGATCGCTTGAATTGCTTGCCGGCATTTAGGAAAGGCGGCTCCCCGCCGGCCTGAATCGCCTACCCCCCGATCTTGATAAGCACCAGTCCCACCGTAATCAGGACAATCGCCGTCACCTTGGGAACCGTAATCGTCTCCCTCAGGAACACAAAACCGAGAAAGGCGCCTGCGACAACGGCAAATTCGCGCGCAGCGACGACATAACTCACCGGGGCCACCGTGAGGGCGAAGAGAATCATCAGGTACGTCCCGAGAGACCCGCCGCCGATAAGAAGGATAGAGGGTATGTGAGACATCGCCGTTCCTGCGATGCGGCCCTTCTGCGTGCAGAGGATCCAGGGGCTGAGCAGCGTGGCGGCGAGAAAGACCATGAGCCATATATAGAGCACCGGGTGCATCCCGGCGACGCCCACTTTGTCGATCAATGAATAGAGGCAGATAGAAAGGCCGACCGAGAGAGCGAAAAAATACCCTTTGCCGGAATCGATTGTTCTGTTCATCCCGACTCCCATGAAAAGAACACCCGTAAATATCAGGAAAATTCCACAGGCACCGTGAAGAGAAATATTCTCGTGCAGGACCGCCCGGGCCATCAATGCCGCGAGGCCGATTCCCGAACCGCGCGCAAGAGGATAGACCAGAGAAAGCTCGCCATATTCGTATGCCCGTGCGAGAAGGATAAAATAGATTGCATGCACCACCCCGCTGGCGATCACGCACCAGGCGGCCGATGGCTGATACAGGGTGTGCGCCTCCCGCGTGAGCAGGGTATCGACAAGGATGGGCAGAAGCATAATCAGCCCTGCCCAGAGTGCCAGCCAGAGGATTACGAGATTCCCCGTCACCTTTCTGACGGCGAAATTCCACAGCGCATGGCACACCGCCGCAGTCAGGATGAGAATAAAGACTTTCAGGGTCATATCGCCCTTCCACGGTACAGAGATTCCTGCAGATAGAACTGGTATGCACCCTAATGTCTTGACCTGTCAACAGATATGATGCGCGGCGGGGCGAAACAGCACGACACACCGCAGGTTGTCCGGAACATGTTCCGAAAGGTGTAATTGGAAAATCGAGGGGGCTATGTAAAGAAGTCTTGCCCGTCGACGGCATGGCGGTGATTTTGATCGGTACCCTTCGTTGTATTCTAACGTTCGAAGGGGGTCACGATAGAGAGACGAGGGATTGCCCCGGAACAGGGGCTCACTTGCTCCCCGGCATAGATTCCCCAGTCGTGACGGAAACCTCTCCCCTGTCGCCGTGAAGTGACGCCTGTTTCGAGACCGGGGGCGCGGCGGCGGCATTTTTCGATCGTTTTCCCCGTGAGCGCCGATAGGGCCTTTTTCTTTTTTGTGCTGTCCCTGCTGGCTTTTTTGTATCCTCCTGAAAGGGGTTGCTCCCTATCCAGATGGGGGTGATCTTTTGTCTTCGGACCAGTTCCCGCAGACGGGGCAGGTCGCGTTTCGTCAAAAAGGTAAGGGCCTTTCCCTTCCTCCCCATTCGGCCCGAACGGCCCGTTCGGTGGGTATACTGTTCTCCTTCTCCCGGAAAATCCCAATTGATCACGTGAGTGACATTGGAAAAGTCGAGCCCCCTGCCGGCAACGTCGGTGGCAATCAGGTAACGTATTTTGTTGTTCCGGTACTGCCGGTAAATGGAAGAGCGTTTGTCCTGACTGAGTCCCGCATGGATATATTCGACATTTTTCAAACTTTTTTTCATGCTTCGGTAGAGACTGTCGACCTTGTGCCGGGCGTTGCAGAAAATCAGCGCCTGGTGTATGTCCTCTTCCTTGAGATATTTCACCAGTTCGTCTTCCTTGTTCCTGGTGTTCAGGTATTTGAAATAATGCTCGATACTTTCGGGGGAGGGTCGCTCCCCGATAAGAGAAACGTGCTGGGGATCACGCAGGCAGTTGTCGGCCAGTTTCTTGATATCATCGTCCATCGTCGCCGCGAAGAGGAGGGTCTGATGGTTCTGCAGAATGCAGGACATGACGAAGTCGATATCCTCAAAAAATCCGACCTTCAGGAGTTCATCGGCCTCATCGAGTATCACGCACTTCACCTGGGATAAACTGACGGTGCCGTCGTACATAAGATCAATAAGCCGCCCCGGCGTTGCCACAAGGATATGCACTTTATGGTTGAGTTTGGCCGTCTGAATGCTTTTGCTGAATCCGCCGTAAACGGCGAAGGGAACCACCTCGGTCCTGACGCCGATCTTGTAGATCTCATCCACATACTGAAGGCACAATTCACGGGTCGGCACAATGACGAGCCCCTGAATCGCGTTGAGGAGCGGATCGACTTTCTGAATAAGGGGAATCGCGCAGGCAGCCGTCTTTCCGGAACCGGTCTCAGCGAGGGCACAAAGATCCTGTCCGGAGGTAATAATCGAATAGGTTGCCTCCTGAATGGGCGTCAGATCTTCATATCCCATGTGTACGACTGATTCATAAATGTTTGCGGGAAGGTCAAGTTCGTCGAATTTCATTGGTTATGTCTCGTTTTCATATGCATATAATAAGCACTCATGGGTTCCTTGTCTACACCTTCCCGCTATTTTTGACAACAAATTTGTATAACACAATGAATTCATTTAAACAATAGAAACAAGACTGCGATAGAAGACATTCATAACCGACGTATCCAACGGGAAAACTGAGCGGGTGGCTCGCTCATTTGGCATTAAGGGCATTTCAGCGAGGAAGATAGCGGAGATGACGAAGGAGAAGACCTATATGATGTCTTTCAGTATCTTATCTATCCCTTCTTCTATTACTGAAAGACCAGTGCCATCAGCACACTTGAGAAGAGACTGCGCCTGGAGATTCAAAAAATGCTCATGGGTCATCGGCAACTTCCCCCGCATGGAGTCCTATCTGCGGCTTGCGACGTCCTATCTCATTGAGTATGCCGAAGGCTGGTCGACGGAAAATGTAGAATGTCATCAGAGCACATCGATGTTTACTGCAATCATTCCGATTTTTTGAGAAATATTCCCTGAGGATCCACTTCGCACCGTAAAAGTCTGACCTCTTCAACAGTAGGTGCTTCAGTTTCTTTCACGTCCGGTGAGATTTTCAAATCCCAGGCGGTATTTTCTTTTATCATTTCGATCGCAACACCCGGATGGTATGATTCGAGATACATTTCCTTTGTCACGGGATCAAAGCGCAGTAATCCCAGGGTAGACACTACCAGAGCAGGTCCCTTTCCCGGGAAGCGCATCTTCTCTCGCGCATCCATACCGGTCAGGTAACCGGGGGTTGAAATAAAATCGACCTGCGAAACAAATCGCTGCCTGGTATGGGGCATCGTGATTACGGTTCGCCCACAGCAGCTCCCTATGTCGTTTGCACCTCCGCTTCCAGCAAGGCGGACTGTTGGTTTGTAATAATCGCCTATCACGTGGGTATTGAGGTTGCCATATTTGTCGATTTGGGCTCCACCAAGAAATCCCAGGTCAACTTCTCCGGCATGGACAACTCCCAGCCCTTCGAGAAGCCCCCCCTGCATGGCTGCGCCCGGTACCAGCGAGGCCTCGGCCACAGAAATGGGCGTGATGGAGGATTTGGCCTCTATCGTCCCTGACTCATATATGGACACCATGTTGGGAGCAGTCGTCATCTGCGCCAGTCGTGCGGCCAGCAGAGGCAATCCAGTACCGATAATTACCTTATCTCCGTCTTTAATCTCACGCGCAGCCGCAACTGTTTGCAACTCCTGCAGAGTGTAATCTTTGCTTTTCTCGCCCATAATAGCTATCCTTTTTAATAACCGAAATTAACTGAATTCGACTGCATGGGTTTTGCCTGTAGACTCATAAATTTCTTGAATCCGTACTTCTTAACGTATTTTTCCATGTATTCCATGCGATCAGAAACATCGTATACCCATTCGTCCATAAACTCTTTCCATCCCTGAGGGTCTTTACTCCGTTTGACGTAATCGAAGAGAAAATCCCGATCCTCTTTATAGAATCCCTGACTTTGCTTGGGATGGGAACCATAGGGAATGTTCACCACAGCTGCCACCTTATAGCCAGGAACAACCGTCCTGTTTGGGTCTCTGCCTATTTCTTCACGGCTTACGATCTCCTCTACCGAAACAATCAGCTTTTTACAGGCCCTGAAACTCCAGGGACCGTCAGCCAGGTTTCCCCACAGTTGCACATTGCCCTCTTCATCGGCCCGCTGGGCATGGAAATATCCAACGTCGGGACACAATGCGGGCACCACGGCATGTTCAGCCCCTGATCCAAAGGGATCCTTCAATAGTCTGACTTTGTTCTCTCCCATCCATTGCGGATAATTCATCATATCACTGCCCTTCAGACAATTGAGGGGCACATAGGGAATGCCAAGAGCACCTGCCATAAATCGTACAACCATCGAAAAATTGGAATAATCCTCTATCTCAAGCCTGTGCGGAATCCCCTTTTCCATGGCCCGCCTAAAGCAATAACAGGGACCGAAAACCTCCAGCCACAGGTATGAGGTTATTACTCTGTCAACGCACCCGGCACCTATAAGCTGATCTGCACGTTCATTAAAAGAAGCGGAACAAATGGTCAGATGTTTCTTTGCCTGCCTTATCACCTCATGGGTAATGGCGCTTGCAGTAACATTAAAGAAGCCACCCACTAATACCGTTTCACCATCATGTATAAATTTCGAAACAGCCTCTTTCGCGGTCATAACTTTCGATGTGCTCATAAAAAATAAAACTCCTCCCAGTACTATGTTTTTTTAAAGATCACCGCATCACAAGGCACTACAGCCATGACCCTCAGATGTCATTTTCCGCAGTTTCATTTTATTCACGTCCAGTTATCGCTTCATGGATTTCTTCTCTTGCGACCTGCATGATCCGCCAGCTTTATCGCAGCAAAGACACTTTCAGCAGTCACCGGCACCGGTTCATTGTGAATGGTCTCTTTCTCACTGCAGGCAATCATCGACACCTTCATCAGATCAGTATCGGACACGTCTTCCAACCCAATCGCCCCCAAGGTTGTGGGTAAGCCGACAGCTTCACAGAACGAATAAACTTCATCGATTGTATCTTTGGGTTTATCGGTCAGGAAAAGAGAGACCAGGGTGCCAAAGGCAACCTTCTCGCCATGGTAATAAGAATGACTGGCTTCAAGGGCATTGAACCCATCCTGGATTGCATGGGCGGTTGCGAGACCGCCACTTTCGCATCCCACACCACTCAAGAGCGTATTGGCTTCGACCACATGTTCAAAGGCGGGGGTCACCGCATTTACTTCGCAGGCCATTTTCCCGAAAACCCCATAATCAAGGAGCGTTTGATAACAGAGATGCGCGAGCGCGTACGCACTCATTGACCCCCTGTCCCGCGTCAGGTTCCGGGCATATTTCATCCTGCACGATTCCGCTTCAAACCACGTTGCCAGAGCATCCCCCATACCGGCCACAAACAATCGTACCGGCGAGTGTGCTATCACCTTTGTATCAACCAATACAACATCAGGATTTCTCGGCAAAAACAGAACACGTTTCATGCGTCCGGTATCAGATCTATAAATCACGGATAGAGATGTACAAGGGGCATCGGTTGAAGCTAAAGTTGGAACAACAATAACCGGTGCATTCATCTGATATGCAACAGCCTTTGCCGTATCAAGCGTCTTTCCGCCGCCAATCCCAACGATCACATCACACTGTTCCTGCTGAGCAACCCCTGCAAGTCTTGATATTTCTTCGTCAGAGCATTCACGGCCGAACTTCTCAATGACCACCGATGCCGATTCCTCAAGGTCGTTCCTGAATCCCGGCATAATGTTTTTAAACGCATGGGGCGTAAAAATCAGCAACCCCTTTGTTCCATACCGTGGAATCAACTTCGGAAGCCTGCCGATAGCGTCATACCCCTGAATATACCTGCCCGGGAATATTGTTGTTGAAATCATGAGTTTACCCCGTATGTCAATCCATTGTTTATCGTTACCATTTCCATCATGTTTGACGATCAATTTTGCCAGCTCTCCGCAGAACCGCCCTGTTTCTCAAATATGATTATATAGTTGTTACTTTTTAACATTTTCCACTATGGTAGCAGAGGCTAGGCCGCCTCCTGCACAAGCGCTGAAAATACCATATTTACCTGTCCGTCGAATCAATTCCCTGACTGCAAACATCGCTAAACGCCCACCTGAAGCACCATTAGGATGACCATAGGCAATGGCTCCGCCATTTGGATTCCAGTTTTTCATGACAACCTTTTCACCTGTCTGTTGCGACAGTTCCTTCATGACGGCGAGATTCTGTACTGCAAAGGCTTCATTGCATTCAATGACATCCATATCCGACAGCTTCAAACCAGCTCGTTTCATAGCGAGTGGCATGGCATATGCGGGTGCAATGCCCATGATACGTGGATCGACACCGCACTCGGCACCGCTGACCCATTTCGCCAGCGGCTCATAGCCCAATTCCAGGGCTTTTTCTTTTGTCATAAGCAACAAAAACGCAGATCCATCATTTAGCCCTGAGG
>CAYTUH010000004.1:8705-18450 GCA_964441165.1 uncultured Syntrophaceae bacterium | reverse complement strand
TCTCTTCCCGGACAAGATCTTCGGGGCCATCTGGTCATACTTCAGGAGAGCCTATGGGCGCCCCGTACTCCATGAGCTTCATTACAGAGAATGCATCGACTACCTGCGGGAACGGCATGTCGACCATATCGTCTATTCCAACTATGCCCACAAAAAGGGTGTCGCGAGCCCCCTCAACAGATGGAACATAAGGACCCTCGACACCTTTCCCGATCTCTGCTGTTTCGCCGCATACCATCCCGACGACGACGATGCGCTGGAAATGGCCCGGGATCTCTTGCAGCATCCCCGGATCCTCGGATTCAAGCTTCAGCTTCTGGTACAGCGGTTTTACCCCCAGGACGAGCGGCTCTTTCCCCTCTATGAAATGGTCATCGAACAGAACAAGCGGCTCCTGTTTCACGTGGGAACGGGACCGGTGGGAAACCCCTTCGTGGGAATTACTCATTTCAGGAATGTGCTCGAACGATACCCCGGGCTGCCGGCGACGGTCGCCCACATGGGAGGTCTGGAATACGCGTCCTTTATGGAACTTCTCGATCAGCACCCCGGTCTCTACCTTGATACGACCTGGGCCTTTCTGCCCCGTTCCGGTTTCATGTTCGACCAGAAACCGGAAATCCTGGAAGCGCAGAGCGACCGAATCGTCTATGGCTCGGACTTTCCCAACCGGATGTACCCGAGAGAAGATGAAATCGAGTGCCTCCTCGGATTGGGGCTCTCGGAAGACTTTTACCGAAATCTCTTCCGACAGAACGGCCTCGCACTGCTGGGGCTGACGGAACCTTCTCCCTCCACGACTCTCAGCGGCGCCTGAGAGGCCTTCCTGCCGGTTGCCTGCGGCGAGGGCAGCGCGTGTCCGGCAGCCGGCGCACGTCAGAAAGACTGATTAACATATCGCAACGTAAGGTAATAATTAATCTTATCATAGAGGAAGATGATCCTGTTGTTCAGTTCGAGCGCCGCATATATTTCAAGAGGGGAATTCAATATATTTTTGCCGGTCACGTGAACCCAGATCGATTTTCTGCTCAGCGCCATCGCCGTCAGCATGTCCGGCAGCGGCACCCCCGCATCGGCAAGGGCACGCCCGAAATCGACGAACTTCTGGAAATCGGGATTTTCATCACCCTTGCCGAGCCAGACCTGCACCGACCGCAAGACCCGATCATTCATCCTGGCAAGCAGGGCCATATGAGGTTCGAGATTCGGCCTGAGCAGGCGCAGTTCCTCACACCAGCATCGTGCGATCTCCTTTTGATCCCTGTCGATCATCTGGATAAGAACATTGGAGAGAACCACCCCCTGTCCCCCCTCCTGCGGCGTGAACGCCTCTATCGATTCCACTCCGGGAAAAAGGTGTTTGAAGGAGTCGATCATTGCCCAGGATTCCCTGTAGAGATCCAGAAATATCCCGATCGCCTTTTCGTTTGACGACCAGGCGAGCGGCGGAAGTCTGTCGATGGGAAAATATCGTGCGTCGGCTGCATCGTCACCGGGCCGCGGCATACCCTCCGTCAACCGCACTTCATAGGTCACGATCGCCAGGGACCCGTAAAAATAATTCTCTACGGTGTCGACATCGATCAACCGAACGATCTCACCCCGGACGCCCGCCTCCTCCTCCAGTTCCCGCAACGCCGCTTCCCTGATTTCCTCACCCGTTTCGGCAAACCCGATGGGCAGACACCACATGTCACGGTAGGGTTCATTCTTCCTCCTGACCAGAAGGACCTCCCGTTCCTCATTCACCACGATGCTGCTCGCCACGGGAAGAGGGTTTTCGTAAAAAACGGTATCGCACCGTTCACAGTAATCCCGCCATTTTCCTTCGATGCAACGCTGTGTCACACCGCTGCCGCAAAAGCAGCAAAAAGCCTTTCGTTTCTTCATAAATCCTTATCCAGGTCGGATGTTTTTTTATAACATCGGAATATGCCGTCATCCTTTGTAATGGTGACGCCGTTTTGCCTCTGCAGGGTATATTCATGTATTTTCCGATAGAAGCATTTTTTTACATTCTCCCGCTTCTCCGGATCAAGCTCCCAGACATCCTTCATGAAAAGATACTCTTTCCCGTTGAGATACTGAAAAAATCCCTCCATATCATCCTTCTCGAAGAGAAGCTCATTCCGAAAGGCTATTCTCTCAACCTTTTCAAAATGCGGTTCAAGCAGTGTGCTGCCGTTTTCAAGAGAAAAGGCCGAGAAGAGCCGCAGGATAGCGATCTCACCGAGCGGCTCCACGTGAAAGTCCTTCATGCAGGCTGGGATGAAAGGAAGAACCTCCCTGAGGGTGAAACGGCTGTGCGTCACGGCGAGGAACAGACCCCCGTTGCAGAGCACACGTGCAATTTCACTTACAAGATGGGGAAAGAAGTAGAGGGAATAGCTGGCGATAATGAGATCATACATGCACGGGCTCATGCCTTTCAGAAGCTCCGAATTCCCCACGATGAAGGACCCCCGGTACCCTATCGACGCAATCGTATCGAGAAATGCGCCTCTGTTGCTTTCAAGGAGATCCATCCCGGTGATGATCACGTCATCCCGCAGAAGCCCGGCAAGTTTTTCGGTAAAGAACCCGTAACCGCATCCAAGATCGAGGACGGTGCGGACACGGGACAGATCCAGGCCTGCCAGGGCGGTATCCCTCACATCGCCGGTGTTAATGGAATACTTTAATATGATGCTTCGCAGGCGCTTGTGTTCGCTGATTTTTTCATATGATTTTCTGATGTCTTCTGCTGAATAGGAATAGCCTCGGGCCATGACGTAATAGTAATGGTACAACTCCCTGTTGTCAAAAGAAATAAAAGAGGTGATGCCTGTCCCGGTCTGCGAGGAGATTGCCTCTCCCCATACCGCAGAATGCAGCCGGATCGAAATCGCCGGGTGTGCATTCAGGACGTGCCGCAGGCACTTTTTTATTGACGAAGGTCAACTTTTTTTATATAGGTACAGCGTTTCTTGGGCATATCTTTTTGTAATTGCATTCTATTTTTCTGAGCTGGCACAGCGATCGCTGAAGGAAATTGTACGGGCGTTCTGTGCGAGGAGGCTCGAGGTACGGAATCTGTTGAAATGGATCTCTTTGCTCTGCAGAATCCGCAAAGTCTGAATCCCTGAATATCGTAAAACAACCGGCACAGGCCAAAGAGGGGGCATTCGTATGACTTTTTCGATCATTCCCAAAGATGACAAACGTCAGGCACTGCGCGTCCGTCGCACTCTGATGGCTCTCACCGGCGGTATTATCCACTTCATCATCTGCTACTTCCTCATGTCTTTGGGACTCTTCTGGATCAGCAAGACTCAGTTCTTCCTGATGTTTATCCCGATCGGTGTGGCGGAACTTTCAATCTTCTTTACAATCAGATTGGGCATTAACAAGCACTTCAAGGATCCAAGCCTCACCCACCTCCAGATGTACATGACCGTGGTTGTCGTCACCATAACGATCTTTTTCCTGAAAGAGCAGCGCCCCATCCTCTACTTGATTGAAGTGCTCATAATGATCTTCGGATCCCTGCGCATGCGCCTCAACCAGTTTCTCTTGATAACCATAACGGCGATCGGCCTGACGGCCATCGCGATCTTCACGTCACACTACCTCCACCCTGAATATTTCAACATGGGCATAGAGGTGGCCGGACTGGTCTCCTTTGGCCTCGTCATGTTCTGTTTCGCCCTTATTGGCACTGAAGTCAGCACGTTGCGGGAAATGCTGAATCAGCGGAAGAACGACCTGAAGAAGGCCCTCACCCGGATCGAGGAAATCGCCATTATCGACGAACTGACGGGCATCTACAACCGGCGCCAGATCATGGGCATCCTGAATGAGCAGCAATCCCTCGTCGATCGCGGCATCTACATGTTCTCCGTCTGCTTCATGGATCTCGATCACTTCAAGAACGTCAACGACACCCACGGTCACAGTATCGGTGATATCGTTCTGAAAAAATTCTCCGATGCCGCCAAGTCACAGACCAGGGCGGGAGATCATGTCGCCAGCATCGGCGGCGAAGAATTTCTCGTCGTTGCGGCGGGCGCCAACAAGGAAGCCGCCGCCACGGTTGCCGAACGTATCAGGCATTGTGCGGAAAGCATGGATTTCAGCAATGATGCAAAAGGGCTCAAGGTAACCGTCTCGATCGGCGTGACCATGTGCAGGATGGGCGAAAAGATCGATGAGATCCTCTCCCGCGCCGATAAGGCCCTCTACCAGGCAAAACAGGGGGGACGCAATCGCGTGGTGTCGCTCTAACCGTACCCTCGCTGTCACAGTCATCCCGGAAACGGTCTTTCCGCGGCCCTCCGCCGGAGGGGAAGCAGGCTATTCGAATATGATTGTTTTTGACCCGTAGACGAGAATCCTGTTTTCCAGGTGGAGTCGCAGGGCACGGGCGAGGACGATTCGTTCAAGGTCTTTTCCCTTCAGCATCATATCATGTACTGAATCCTTATGGGTTATCTTGATGACATCCTGGGCGATGATGGGACCTTCGTCGAGCCTTTCCGTCACATAATGACTCGTGGCACCGATAATTTTCACGCCCCGCTCGTAGGCCTGGCGGTAAGGGCTGCCTCCCGCAAAGGCCGGCAGAAATGAATGATGAATATTAATGATGCGGTTGGGGTAGCGGGCGACGAAGTCACCCGTGAGTATCTGCATGTACCGCGCGAGCACGATGAGATCGATCCTGTATTTTTTCAACTCGGCTAATTCCTTCAGTTCCTGTTCCCTCTTGTCCGCCGGTCCGATGGGATAATGCCTGAAGGAAAGGCCCAACTGCTCCACCAGCGCTTTCAGATCCAGGTGGTTGCTGATAACCAGTGGTATTTCAGCGGCAAATTCACCCATGCGATGTCGCAGAATGATGTCATGAAAGCAATGGACATGCTTGGAAACGAAGATGGCGATCCTGGGGATGTAATCGGAATACCGTATCTCCCACTTCATATCGAATTGCCGCGCCAGGGGCTCGAAGGCAGCCTCGATTTCCCGGCGTGGAATTTCAAAACCATCAAGGTCCCATTCAATTCTCATGAAGAGCATATTCTCGGACTGGGGAGAATGCTGCTGGGCGCGGAGAATATTTCCGTTGTGTTTAAAGATAAAATTGGATATTGAAGCCACGATACCTTTTTGATCGGGACAGGAAAGCAGAAGTGTAGCGGTGACCTTTTTCATAACCATCTCCCCGGAAAATATAATGCTCAATGGGAGCTACATATCCGAAAAGAGAGGTATCCGTCAAGGGCTAAGCCCTGAAGCAACATCGTCACCACTGATGCGGAGGTAAACATAACAGCATGAAGCTTGTCGAAGCAATTGCGCTTCCCAACAACCTGACGCTGAAGGTGTGGGACAATTCTTACGGGATTGCACAGGACACCACCAAGGTGGAACTGGTAATCACCATCGTCGTGGAGGTACAAAAGGAATATTTCGGTGATCCGGCTCAGTTCGATATGGTCGTCAAGGCCTTCGGGGCATCCATCACCTACGAATATAGAAAAGAAAGAACCTTTGTAGACAATAGGAACAGGGAAACCGTATTCAGGGAACTTCTTGAGAATTTCAAGCGAGATTCGCTTCCTTACCTGGCAAGACCGCATTTCCCCTCCCGCTTCGCGCTTTCGAAACTTCGGGACATTCTGCAGAACCCCTATAAGTATCGTCATATCCGGTAATAATTCGTCACTGAAAGCGTATCGGGGTCATCTTTTCTGTATGCACCTTTTGTGCTATGTAATCATAAGATTTTTTGCATTCATTTCATAAGGAGAGGGGTAGAACATGAGACATAAGGTATCTGTGATCGGTTCGGGTTTTGTGGGAACCATGACCGCTCAGAAGGTCGTGGAGAAAGGGCTTGCCGACGTTGTCCTCGTCGACATCGTCAACGGTCTTCCCCAGGGAAAGGCACTTGATATTTCACAGGCCTCGTCGCTCGAGGGGTTCGATTGCGCCATAGAGGGCACCAACGATTTCTCCGACATCAGGAATTCCGATATCATCGTGGTGACGGCGGGCCTTCCGCGAACACCGGGCATGACACGGGAAGACCTTGCCGCAAAAAACGGTGGGATCATACAGTCGGTGGTGGAAGGAATCAAGACAGAGGCACCTGCGGCCATCATTATCATCGTGACGAATCCCCTGGATGTGATGACGCACCTCGCCTGGAAAGTATCCGGATTTCCCGCTGCCCGGGTCATGGGGATGGGAGGCATCCTCGACACGGCACGCTATATTTATTTCCTCTCGCAGGAGACGGGCATATCGGCACGGGACATTCAGGCAATGGTCCTGGGAAGCCACGGTGATACGATGATACCCGTAGAAAGCTTCACCACGGTGCGGGGAATACCGATCGGAAACTTTGTCGACGAAGAAAGGCTTCAGGCGATAACGGAGCGCACGAAGAACGGGGGTGCGGAAATCGTCTCTCTCCTGAAAACGGGCAGTGCCTGGCACGCCCCGGCAGCATCGGTCACCGTCATGATCGAAGCAATCCTTCAGGACCGCAAAGCACTCGTCCCCGTATCGGCCTGCATGAACGGTGAATACGGGATAGAGGGAACCCACATCGGCGTCCCGGTGATTCTCGGTTCTTCGGGTATCGAAAAGATATGCGAGGTGCCGCTCACGGACCTGGAATTGAGTGCATTGAAACATTCAGCGGAGGTCGCCAGGACTTCTTTCCAGGGATTGAAACGTCTATGACCATCTCCCGTCGTCTCGAAGATATTCTCCCCCTGGTCGAAAAGCCGAGCAGATACATCGGGGGAGAGGTAAACGCCGTCAGGAAAGACTGGAAGGCGTGTCGGCTTACCTTCGCCTTCGCTTTTCCCGACATTTATGAAATCGGCATGTCCCATACCGGTCTTCAGATACTCTATGCAATCCTCAACGGCGATCCCCGCATCGCCGCCGAGCGGGTCTTCGCCCCCTGGCCGGACCTGGAACAGGAAATGAGGAAAGGGGACCTGCCGCTGACTTCCCTTGAATCCTCCATGCCGCTTCACCGGTTCGACATTGTGGGGTTCTCGCTCCAGTATGAACTCTCCTACACGAATGTCCTCGCCATGCTCGACCTCGGCGGCATACCACTCTATTCGGAAGAGAGAAGAGACGGCGATCCTCTCGTCATCGCCGGCGGCCCTTCGGTCTTCAACCCCGAACCAATGGCACCCTTTTTCGATGCCTTCGTCATCGGTGAAGCCGAGGAGGCAATCCTGGAACTATCACGGATTGTCATGGAAGCAAAGGAGGCAAAGACGCCCCGGGATGAAGTGCTTTCGCGCCTTGGAATGATCGGGGGTGTCTATGTACCGTCGATCCACGGACCTGAACACCGAATCGGCAAACGCACCCTCACCGATCTCAATGGCGCTCCCTACCCCGCTCATCCCGTTATTCCCGTGATCAAGACCATCCATGACCGGGCGACGCTGGAAATTGCCCGAGGCTGCACGAGGGGATGCCGGTTCTGCCAGGCAGGAATGGTCTGGCGTCCCACCCGGGAACGCTCGCCCGAAAAAGTCCTCGACATGGCGGAGCAGATGCTTCGCAGCACGGGATATGATGAATTATCCCTCCTCTCGCTCAGCTCGGGGGACTATTCATGCATCGAATATCTCCTCTCCACCCTGATGAACAGATATGTTGAAAAGAGAATCGCCCTTGCCCTCCCCTCGCTTCGTACGGAGACATTGACGGCACGCTTGATCGAGGAAATCAGGCGCGTGCGCAAGACCAGTTTCACCCTCGCACCCGAAGCGGGAACGCAACGGTTGCGGAACGTCATCAACAAGGGAAACCGTGAAGAAGACCTCCTGGCAACGGCGCACCGCGTCTTCAATGCGGGCTGGCGTTCCATGAAGCTCTATTTCATGATCGGCCTTCCCACGGAGACGATGACAGATCTTGAGGGAATTGTCGACCTCGCCCACAAAGTGCTCCGCCAGGGCGGCGCCAGAAAGCAGGTCACGGTAAGTCTCTCCACCTTTATACCGAAACCGCACACCCCCTTTCAGTGGTGCCGCCAGATCTCCATTGATGAAATCGAGGAACGGCAGGAATATTTCAAGGACACCATGCGCCACAGAAACCTTAATCTGAAGTGGCACGACAAACGAATGAGCCTCCTTGAAGGGGTTCTGTCCCGAGGTGACAGAAAAATTGCCGATCTGATTTTCGAGGCCTACTCCCGGGGATGCCGTTTCGATGGGTGGAGCGACCAGATACGCTTCGAACGGTGGGAAGAAGCCCTCAGCGCCACGAATGTCGATACGGGACGATACCTCGGTAAACGGGACACCGGCGCGCCGCTCCCCTGGGACCATATCGACTGCGGCATCGAGAAGGCCTTTCTTCTGGCGGAATACGAGAAGTCACAGGGTGAGGCTCTCACCGGAGACTGCCGTTTCGGTACCTGCTCCCGCTGCGGCGTCTGCAACTCCCATCTGAACGTCGTCACCTGCAGTGTCCCGGAAAAGTCGCCCCGAAATGAGATCCGCGGAGAGGAGTCTGCGATTCCGCCTGAAGGGGACAGGGACATCACCAGAAAATACCGCTTCAGATTCGCCAAGAGGGGACGTTCACGGTTTCTGTCCCATCTCGAAACCGCGGCGGCTCTGACCCGTGGGATTTTCCGCAACGACCTGCGATGCGTCTTTAGTGAAGGGTTTCACCCCCATCCCCGCATATCCTTCCCCTTTGCGACCCCGGTGGGCATCGAAAGCCACGACGAATACATGGACGTGGAGATGCACGACCCCGGCATATTACCCCATTCACTTATCGGCCCCATCAACGCCTCACTCCCCGAAGGGCTGGAAATCCTTGACATTCGTGAAAATACGGTCAATAGTAAGCAGGCCGTATCCGAAGTCGCCGGATTTGAATACCGAATAGGCCTCCCGCAGGAAGAAGGGACGGAAAACCTGCATGAAATCGGGGAAAGGATATCTTCCTTTCTTGCCGGCGACACCTGGACCATATCAAGAACGAGGAAAGGAAAAGAAACGGAAAAGGATATCAGGCCCCTCGTAAAGGCTCTGGAATTCGATGAAAGCAATTTATCCGTCACGATGACCCTTCGCCTCGGGCCATCGGGGGGCGTGCGGCCGATGGAAATATTGACCAATGTCCTGGGTCTCGGTGAAGAATCGGCAAAAAAGGCCTTTATCGTGAAAACGGATACCATATTTTCAGACAGGACCCCCACGGCATGACAAAAGAAATGATTTTTAACTGCACCGACTATGAAACAAGGATCGCCGTTCTCGACGACGGCGTTCTGACGGATTTCCATGCAGAACGGGTCGATGCGCGATCGATCGCAGGCAATATTTATATGGGGAGAGTGGTCCGCGTACTTCCCGGTATGCAGGCGGCCTTTGTGGATATCGGGCT
Organism: uncultured Syntrophaceae bacterium; assembly: GCA_964441165.1. Taxonomy (GTDB): domain Bacteria; phylum Desulfobacterota; class Syntrophia; order Syntrophales; family UBA2210; genus CAYTUH01. The sequence goes on along the minus strand of CAYTUH010000004.1, from coordinate 9,024 downwards.
TGAACGAACGGCATTTCTTCACGTGGTGGACACCCATACCCCCGAACAGGATTTCCTCGCCAACGGTGACGAAGAGTATGCCGATTACGTACGGGAATTGCTCCCCATCGAAGAGATTCTCACGGAAAAGCAGGAAATCCTTGTCCAGGTATCGAAAGTGCCGATCGGAAACAAGGGCGCCCGGATTACCAGCCATATTTCACTTCCCGGAAGAAATCTCGTCCTGATGCCCACCCTGCACCACATCGGAATCTCACGACGTATAAAAAATGAAGACGAACGAAGGCGGCTTCGCGACACTATCGAGAGGATACGCCCT
>CAYTUH010000004.1:0-8695 GCA_964441165.1 uncultured Syntrophaceae bacterium | reverse complement strand
GCTTGTGCCTATTAGAGCACATACGTCCTGATGAATACGGATTCATTGCACGGACGGCGAGCGAAGGTAAGGGAGAAAAGGAACTGAAGGCCGACTGCGACTACCTTGTAAGACTGTGGCAGGCGATGCAGGAAAAAAAGCTTCTTTCAGGCGTTCCCGGACTGGTCCACCGCGACCTGGGCGTGGTGCTCCGTACGATCCGTTTCCTTTACACGGAAGACATGGAACGCATTGTCGTTGATTCCCCGAAGGAGTATGAAAAAATACTCCAGTTCATGAACACTTTTATGCCCGATATCTCATTCAGCATCGACCGCTATGACAGGAACGAACCGATTTTCGATCACTACGGCATCGAACCGGTCCTCGAAAAGATTCTCAAGAAAAAGGTGTGGCTGAAATCGGGCGGCTACATCGTCATCGAAGAAACTGAAGCCCTCTGTTCGATCGACGTGAATACCGGGAAATACGTGGGGAAACATGACCTTGAGGATACCATTCTGAAAATAAATCTGGAAGCGGCCCATGAAATCGCCCACCAGCTCCGCCTCAGAAACATCGGCGGCATCATCATCATCGATTTCATCGACATGGAGGACCTCGAAAACAGGGATCGGGTCTATACTACCTTTGCAGAAGCCCTTGAAAATGACCGGAACAAGACGAGTATTCAGAAGATATCGGAACTCGGTCTCATCGAAATGACCCGGCAGCGGCGAGGAAAAAACCTTCGTGAAACCATGTGCGAAGTCTGTCCCTATTGCGGCGGGAAAGGTCATGTCAAATCAAAGATGACGGTCTGCCACGAAATCTACCGGGCGCTGGACCGTGAAACGCTGGAAGACGACGCAGAGACGCTCTGCGTGCTCGCCCACCCCGATGTGGCGTCCTTTCTTCGGGAAGATGAAAAACAAATAATCGAGAGACTGGCACAAAACCGACGGAAGCATATCATCATTCAGAGCGACACATACTGCCACAGAGAAAAATTTGAAATTGCGCCGATGAATACGGCATCGGTGAAATGACCGCCAGCAGAGGCGGGGCGCATTCATCGCAGCTTTTTCAGAAAAGGGGATGCCATGAACGGATACAGGCCCTTCGTCGTGATCGTTCTCATGCTGATGGCGCTTTCAGCGTGTACCTCGACGGCAACGGTCCAGGAGGAACGGCAGTATTTACGGTCCATTGCCCGCGACAGGATCATCACCACCACTATCTTTAAATCCCTCCTTGGCGACCCCTTGACGGCACCACTCAATATTACGCCGCTATGTTACGATGGGCGGGTCTATCTGGTCGGGATTTATGAAAGGGAGGAGCAGAAGGTGCGCGTCCTGGCAATCGCCCGGGCCGTCGAGGGTGTGCAATCCGTCGATGCACACCTGGTTCCCGGGACCGGCGATGCAGCGGAGGAGCCCTGCAGCGCCGAAGAAGACCTCCGTCTTTCCGGCACGGTGAAATCACGATTCAAAGAGGATCTGAAGCATATAAAGACGAGCCGCATGGATGTCATTTCGGTACGGTGCGTCGTGGTGCTTGTCGGCATTGTCAGAACGGAGCAGGAAATCGACACCATCCTTGAAACGGCCCGGAGCACCGCGGGCGTGAGGGACGTCGTTTCATATCTGATATCCCTCGAATAACAGGGGGGGATGCCGTCATTCCCGGCGCGGGCAGAGCGGCACTCATCCTCATCACTTTTCAGATTCTCCTGTCACCTCTGCCGCACCGTCCCTGATGCCGCCCTGTTTCACCATTTTGCCTCATGCTCCTCCACGAAACCAACGGCGTATTGAATTTCATGACGCTCGCCGCCATCAACGAAATACCCCTCAAACCGGCCGAAGGGCTGGTGAAATCTGCTGAGGAGGAGACCGGCGTTCAGGTCCTTCTTTCTCTCTCCCTCTGGATAAAAGAGGAGATTCACCTTTCCGTCAAAGGAGGCAAGTTCCCAGGGACTCATCATGTTCCGGTCATCGTAAGTAAAATCAATGGTATCGGTCTTGATCATCCTGTCCTGTATCCAGAACACATTCTCGGTATAGCCCGTCTCATTGACGCCCTGGACCAGATTGAATCCAATACGGTTCCCCCGGACATCCATTCCGCCGCCTGAGGCCCAATTCCAGAAGGTGTGGCGCGCAAGCTGACCTACCGTGTAATCAAGCACTCCAAAGGACTCATCGTCACGAATAGTAAAGACCCTGTCGGCAACACGAACATTTCCCGTCACGGGAGATCCCGCTTCCTTGGTCGTGTAATTGAATCCTTTCAGCCCCACCCGGGTCACCATGTTCAGCGAGTCCGACTGCCTGGTAAATTTCAATTCGGCCCGCAGATCCTTCTTGACCGCGGCATCAAGGAGTATCGCATCGGGCTCGTTTATCATCGTGACGTCGACATTTCTGCCGGAAAAGCGTACCTCACCTGAAGAGGAACTCCCCTGAAAGCCGGTATTGGCCGCAAGGGGGTGGACGATGTCGTACTCCTCGAGCCCGCCTCGTTTCCGGTCGTAGACATAGGCGAACATGTTGCTCAGGTATCCCAGGTCGACCACCGCCAGGCCGAAGATAATCTCCCCATTGCATGCTCCCATGAACTGCCATTTTTTCAGGCGGAACCGGGTAATGAACCTGCTCCCCGGACCGGGCCTGCTCCTGCCGTAAGACCGCAGGAATGAGACATCGATGTTTCTAAAGGGATGTTCGTACATTCCGAATTCAGGCCGTCCGTCACTGCCGACAAGATTCTCCCCTCGTTTCTTCATTATTCCCTCCTCTTTTCCCTTTCCTGCCGGTCCGACACAACCACCCACCGTTTCGGAATCAGAGACCCTTCCCGCAGGCAGTCTATTGAACCGGGCACATCGGTTATTCTCCGCACTGCTCGTTCATGCCCGACAAGAGCTTTTCCGCGAGGATTTTCTTTCTGACCGGAGGAATGTAGACCGGAAAGACGCTTCCCGTGATCACATCGAATCGGTTCACGTACTGTCTCCCTGTCTGATTTGCCCCGTAAACACCCACCTGCAGGATGGTCTCTTCCGTCGGATTGCCCGTTTTGTGAATTCCCTCGTCGAGGGGGCGTACCGCATAGACGTGACCGGATGAAATGATTTCCCGCCCGCACTCAACGAGACTGGCGTGCTCCTCCCCCTTCGCCCCGCGCTTCCTGCGGTAACTTATTACTTCCAGTTCCCCCACGGCGGGGCCGATGGCGCCCCAGGAATTATGATCGTGCACGGGATCATATTCGCCGGCCCCCCACAGGTACATCCTGAGGGAAAAGAGGCCCCGGGGATCACGGTAGAGGACCACTTCCCTCTCGAACATGGCCGCCCGTCCTGTGTCCGGATAGGGGGCCCCTGCAATGATATTTCCGAGTATTTTCCGGAAGACTGTCCGATCACGCAGCAATCCCGGAAGTTCGTCGCTCATGAAGCTGATGCGTGATTCATTATCGCTGAGGCTCTTCAATTGTGAAGACCACTGCCTGCAGAGGTTCAGAAGCCCTGCAGGTATCGGTTCCTTCTCCGTCATCACTCATCCTCGCTTCCTGTGCCGTTTTCCAGTCGCACGCACTGATCGTAAAAGGAAGCACCCGTTCCCATGTCCGTCAGCCCCTCCCGTACAAGCTGATTCACGCCCCCTCCCTGTTTTATCCAGTCGCCTCTCCGATACAGCGCCACCTGGGGATGCAACCCGGAAAGCGTGGCAAGACATATCTTCATCCTGCCGAGGGGAGAAACCATATAGACGTCTTTTTGCCTATCGATCCCCCGGAGCGCGGAGGAATCGGGTGCAACCCTCACCACGGGGGGCGCGTCCTGGTCATCGGGCAAGATCTGCGAATGCATGGCATCCCGCCGGACGAGCGTCAAGAGGTGCAGCGGAAATTCCGCCGGCAATGACGGCGCATCATGAAGCATCTCGGGGAAGCGGTACTTCCCGTCGGGATGATCAAAACGGTTCCCTTCATAGGCAATCGACGGCCGCTGTGCCCTGACAAATCCCCTTTCACGAAGCTCTTCCAGCGTTACGTCCAGACAGGGCGAGTCAAGGGATGCGCGGAGACAGTCTTCGGCATCGGGAAGGATAACGGGCGGCGACAATCGTTTCCCCAGGTCCGATAATATCCGGAAGTCGCTGCGCGCTTCGCCGGGAGGATCAACCACGGCTTTCACATACTGCACGTAGTCATGCATGTAGGAGGCCACGATATCCTCCTGCTCCAGCATCAGTGTTGAGGGAAGCACCAGATCGGCCCGTTCAGCCGTATCGGTCATGAATGCATCGACGGCCACTTTAAAGGGGATTCTGTCGAGCGCCCCGGCGATCTGCCCGGAATTGGGCGCTTGATTCACCATGTTCGAACCGTCACTCCACAGCATCCTGATCGGGGGATCGTCGGCATCGAGCATATCGGACCCGATAAGGGGCATCCGGAGGGCCCGGGTCTTCTCACCTTTCCCTTTCGTCCAGGACAGATTCAGATTCCTGAGCGAATTCAGGTGAAAGTAGCTGCCTCCGCCGGCACAGCCGATATTTCCCGAGATCAGTGCCAGCGCATTGATGAATCTGACATTTTCCCCGCCGAAACCATAGCGCTGCAGACCCGCACCGATCACCGTTGCCACGGGACTGGACTCACGGTAGACGCGGAGAACCTCTTCCATATCATCAGCCGTCACATCGCACCGGGCCAGCAGGGACTCGATGGGGTGCTTTTCCAAGAGCGCACGGAAGGCCGGCCAGTTCGCGGCGCAGCGCTCAATATCCGGGTCAACACCATTCCCTTCAACGAAGCACCTCGCCACCGCCGCGGCAAGGAAACGGTCCGTTCCGGGACGGATGGAAACCGTGACATCGGAAAAGGGGCCGTTTCCGTCACCACCGGGCGATATGGTGATTACCCTGGCGCCCTGTTTTCGAGCCTTTCGCACCAGCGCCGCCAGGTGGAGGGAACTGCGGGACAGATCCTTTCCCCAGTTGACGACAGCCCTGGCATTCAGGATGTCCACCAGATCATTGCTTTCCCGTGAACCGAAATCGATCAGACAGGCACGATACCCCGCCGAATCACAGAGCGAGCCCCGCACGCGGCTTGCTCCCAGACGGGAAAAAAAGAGACGTCCCGCCTGCTTGAGGACCCCCTTCGCACCTTCGCCGTGGAAATAGAGAATCGACAGCGGCTCCCGTCGATACCGTTCGATCCGCTCGGCACAGAGATCGAGGGCGACGTCCCAGGAAATGGTCCGCCACTCCCCCCCACGCTTCACCAGGGGACGGAGGATGCGGTGTGAATTCGACAGGCGCCGGCCGTGATGCCTTATTTTCGCACAGACGAAACCATCCGTGACAGGGTGGCCGGGATTCCCCTCGATGGAAATGTCCCCGTCAGGACCGACCGATACAAGCAATGAGCAGGCATCGGGACAGTCCATGGTACAGGCGGTAAGATTCTTTTTTCGGTACCTCTCCGATTGTCTCATAACCCTACACGGGGAAATCGATGCCGCAGGGTTCCGGCATACCTGAATTCCATCGATGCCGAGTTGCAATCATTTCTCAAAGTCCTTTGCGTTCGAACATCTGTTCCCTGACGGGACTCCCCCATTGTGTGTCTTCATATTCTCTCATCAGGACGAATCCATGGCTCTCATAGATATGGCGGGCCGCATCGAGACCCGAGAAGGTCCACAGCCATATCCGCTTAACGCCCCCTTCATCACAGAAAGTAACGGCCTGATCGATCAGGGCTCTTCCGAGGCCGCATCCCTGGTGAGAAGGCGCCACGATAAACCATCGCAAATGGGCGCCCTCCTGGTTTACGACGCTGCCGTCAACAGCAATCGAACCGACGATCTCTTTCCGCCGGACTGCAAGCCACAGACCGTCCCTGGTGCTGTCGAAACGCCCCATAAACTCGGTCATCTCCTGCGCCACTTTGCGCTCAAAATAGAGATCGAACCCCCAGTACCGGTGATAATAGAGGGCATGCAATTCCGTAATCTTCCCGATCGCTCCGGGGCGATACCCCTTTATGATGCTCCTCTTCATGGACGTCACGTTCCACCCCTCCCCGGCACATTCATGGAATGCAGTAAAATGGTTTGCGTCCTGCTGTTGTCGAGCCCGTAAAGCATCATATCACTCTTTTGAAATAATATTCAAATGATTGTAGATGAGCAAACCGTTGCCCGCCGTGACACGGCGGCGGAAGCCCACAGATGATGCAGGTCTTTTTAAATGATATCGGAATGTTTGAAACGACGGTGTCGAAAAATCACCCCCGGTACAAGGTGTCTCCCTGCGCCATGTCCGCACGTCGCGGGAGTAACTGCCCGACAGTATATACTTTTAACGACCTGTTCAGGGAGAAAAAAGACCTGTTGACATTTAAAATTCCTGTTATAAGATTACCTCAAACCCGAGGCGAACTTCGTCAAGTAAGATAAGGCTGAGCCAAACCGTTCTTCAAAGGCGGTAGGAGCTATGGTGATTAGAAATGGAAGTTCTTGTTCAAGGGTTTGCCGGCTTGCTTGGGTATGCGTCATTGTACGGTACTTTCAGGCAAGCCATCTTTTTTTGTAACTACCTCACCCCACGTTATTCCGGACACAAGAGCGCCTCTGACGCCTTCATCCCGCATCATAAAAATAGATTGCTTAAATCATAGGGGGAATTCCTCACCGATGGAAGGAACCCGTACCGACCCGGGCAGGCCCTCGCTTCTCCAAACCTTCTTCGCCTCCTCCTGCCATCTACTATTCTCCCACCCCCAGCCTTCACTTCCCTCTTCATCTTCATGACCGCTCATGTGCACCAGGCAGGTCTGTTTCGGGTGAAGCGCCTGCACATATTTCTTTACCGTGGAAAAGGCGAGGTGCCCCGTATTGTAACCCCGGACCTCTTCAACATTCCAGGAAAGGCAGTCAATGAAGAGACAGTCGGCATTCCTGAGACGTTTCAGTGTCCTGGCACGTTCTCCCGACGCAGCTGTCAGAAGCCAGTCATTCATATTATCAACATCCCACAGGAGTATGGTCTTTCTTTCCCCGGTCTCAATAATAAAGGAAGCACTGCTGTAGAGTTTATTCTTGAAATCGGCGGGATCAATATCGGCGGTGTAGTGAGAGACGGAAAAGGGTGTAATGGTTATTCCTTCCCTGTTCAGAGGAACAGGTTCGAGCAGAAAACCGGGGGGGCAGGACTCATCGCTGATCCTCGGTTTCAGACATCGGTACCACTCATAGGAATAATTCTTTTGAATCCATTGGGCCGTCCCCACCCGGAACCACGAAGGAATTCTATGGAACTGGCCATCCTTTCTCCGCATGGATCTTCGCATTGTTTCGCACAACCGGTTGAGTTCCAGGCTGTGATCGGGATGCCAGTGGCTGAAGAGAAGCCAGTCAAGCCGCGCCTCTTCGGGCGGAAAGTGCACGCAGAGGCTGTTCACCACCCCGAGTCCCACATCTACCAGTGCATGCCATTGAATTGTATTGCTTTTTTCATCACGTCCCACGAGGGAAACGGACGTATTCGCCATCATTCCCCCCGTTCTGCATCTGTCACAACGACAGCCGAACTCCTGCAGAAAAGCATGCCCCAGACCGTTGACAATCAGGCTGTACCGCATCAGACTTACCCCCCCTTCGCGAGGTTTCCATAAAGACATTTACCATGGCAACGTGACGTTGGGATGATGCGTGCAGCACGCTCACATCACTCGCTGCCGGATCTCCGGGAAAGGGCTCCGAAATGGCGGCATTTGCATGGAACCGGATTTGAGAATCTCGAACCGAATCCCTTACTCAAAGATGCTCCCATGGATCATGGATCTCATTCACGGATCGTTGCGAAAGCGAATCCTTTCCGCCCTGCATCGGGAAGATTTTCTCGCGGGCCTCATTCCCCTTATCCCTGATTTTTCCCGCATTTCTTTCCCACCCCCCCGGCCTTACCGGCATGCCTTCCTATCAATCAGTGTCCCGCAGCGGGTATGGTCAAGACAGGTGGTAATTTTATTTGTTTCCACGAAACATGTCAATCCATTCGGGTGATCGGAAACCGTGAGCACAGGTTGCCCCCGACGCCCTTGTTCTTCCATCATTCCGTATTATATTATAGACATGATCATGAATGAGAAGAGAGCGAGGCAGGACTCCATGAAAAAAAATTTTCTGAGAGTGTTTCTTCTGTGGGGGCTTATCGTTGCAATATCGGCGTGCAGTCCCTGGAAAAGCATTACCCCGGAGCAGTTGTTGTTCCACGGTGACATGTCTCCCGGTGAGGCATGGGCTGTGCTGTCACGATTAAAAGTGGAAACGAATCTGGAGTACCGGTGCCAGACCGATACGCGATGGGTTGTGGTGGACGACTTCCCTTATTTCCCGAGGATGCTCCGTCACGGCGGCGATTTCTTTTCATCGGAGCGGGCCGATATAGAGGTGCCCGTATATACCTGTTACTCCGTTACGCTGAAGGAAATACTCGAGATGGAAGGGAAACAGGACATACAACTTCTGTATCACGAAAAACAGGCTCTCTACCGGGTTGATATTCTCTTCACTCCGCCCTGCACCCTCAGGGAATACCAGAAGGCCACGATCCTTGAAACACCTTCGAAAAGAGACGCGGAAGATGTCGTAACGGCGCTCACGGTGTTATGGCAGTAGAGGCAAATACCG
>CAYTUH010000003.1:0-19961 GCA_964441165.1 uncultured Syntrophaceae bacterium | reverse complement strand
GAGGATCGGCGGTCAAACAGGCCCTCTTCGGATGGGCCATGGGACTTGCCAAGAAGAATCTGCCCTATATCTGCAATGATAAACCAAGGACAGGCTGGTTTGGCTTTCAGTATAACCTGGCAGACAAAATCATATTCTCGAAACTGAAAGACGCCCTCGGTATGGACAGGCTGATTGGTGCAGTCTCGGGCGGTGGCCCGCTCTCCGTTTCGGATGCGGAATTCTTCCTCGGCATGGGGATCAGGATACTTGAAGGATTCGGACTCACCGAGACAACCCCCGTAACCAACGCCAATAAGCCGAGTAAGATTAAACCCGGCAAGGTTGGCGCCCCGGTACAGGATACGGAAGTGAAAATCGGAATGGGCGGAGAGGTTCTCATCAAGGGTCCCCAGGTCATGAAGGGATACTACAAGAATGAGGCCGCCACCAAGGAGGCCTTTACCGATGACGGGTTCTTCCGAACGGGAGATATCGGAGAAATTGACGAGGACCAGTATCTGAAGATTACGGGGAGAATCAAGGACCTGATTGTCACCTCCGGCGGCAAGAACATATCACCGTCAAACATCGAGAACAGTCTCCTCGCATCGGGCTTTATCGAGCAGGTTGCCGTCATAGGCGACAACAGGAAATTTCTCTCCGCACTCATCGTTCCCGCCTTTGCATCACTGGAAGCCTGGGCGAAGGAAAACAACATATCCTTCGGAAGTCGAAAGGAGCTGATCGAGAACGGCGAGGTCATCAAGCTCTACGAGAAGGAAATTCAGGAAAACATGAAAGACTGGGCCCGGGTGGAACAGATACGGAAGTTCCGCCTTCTGGAAAAGGAATGGTCCCAGGATACGGATGAGCTCACCCCGACCATGAAGCTGAAAAGAATGGTCGTGAACAAGAAGTATGCTGCAGAAATCGAAAGCATGTACGCCGACGATTAGAAGCGTGTTGACAGTGAATCTCCCCGCCCACAGGACGGGGAGATTCACTTCTTACGAAGCCATCAAGATTAGGGGGGGCACCAAAAAAAGAGGGAAGCAAACCGCCAGTGCAACCTTTCTTCTTTTGACCCAAACTCACACTTTGGTGCCCCTTACTTTCTTCAACCGCAAAAGGCGGACAGTGGTACATGCATGACCGGAACACGTACCATTGACATGTTGTTTCGTTAATATTAACGGCTTGTTTTCCTTCGGCATCCCGACGGCTTGAAAGGCAGTTCCCCTATTTTCCTTGACAGGCATCACCCTTTTTTATATAAGGTGTCCGCCTGGTTATCATTTTCACTCATTCGGATACCACCTCGTGATGGTTCCTGCAGGAGAAAGGACAGGTATGCAGGGTATTATTTTTTGATGCCAAAAAATAATATAATGGGAGGTGAACCATGAAGCCAACGGGTACCCAGTTCGTTGCGGAATTCTTCAATTGCACCAAAGACATTTTAAATGATCAGAATGCCCTCGAACAGATTCTGAGCACCGGCATCACCCAGTGCGGTGTCGGTCTCATCAGTATAAACAGCCATTGTTACGACCCTATCGGCGTGACATCGATTGCCGTTATCAGTGAATCACATGTGGCGATCCACACCTATCCCGAAGCGCGTCACGCCTCCATCGATATATTTACCTGCTCCCGGGACAGCGAGGTTTCCTTCAGAATCCTCGAGTTTCTGAAAGAACGGCTCGATCCCGGCACCACGCGCATAGCCGAAATCTCGCGTGGGAACCCCATCGAAATAACCAATAAAAACTGGATTACCGACGATACGGGATCACACGGTTTTGATATCCGCTACCACATCGAAGAGGATCTCTTTTCCCAGACATCGACATACCAGGAGATTCGGATTATAAAGAACGAAAGTTTCGGAAGAATGCTCTTCCTGGACAACGATCTTCAGATAGCGGAAAACGACAGCTTTCTCTATAACAGGAGCATGGTGAAACCCCTTGCCGCGGCGGGAATTCCGCTCGATCATGTGGCTATCCTTGGTGGTGGTGACGGCGGCGTGTTGTATGAACTCCTGAGACATGATCCCGGCAGGGCGACGCTGATCGACATCGACGAAGAAGTCGTCAACGCCTGCAGGACCTATCTCTCATGCGTCTGTCATGATGCCTTTGATGATGACCGGTCAACGGTCATATACAGCGACGTATTTCGATTTCTCGACGGAAGCCACCAGTTCGATGCGGTGATCTACGATCTCACCATGCATCCCGAGGCATTCATTGAAATGGATCGCGAAGAATACCTCGATGACCTCTTCTCGAAGATCCGAAACGACGTAAAGCCCGGCGGCATGGTGACAGCGCAGTGCTGCTCGGAACATGACAGGGAAACACGCGCCATGACTGAACGTCTGTTCAACAAGTTCTTCACCAACGTGAACTTTCACAGGACATTCATCCCCTCATACTGTACATCCTGGACATTCGCCTCCGCAGTCAATGGAAAAGTCTGATTTTACCCTCTGAAGCAGATGAATAACCGTAGTGGTCACTAAAACGGTGGCAAACCCTCGCAAACCTCTGTTTCCAATAGCCTTGATCCGCCTTTTTCGGCTTTCGTCCGGGGATTCATATCACTGCCATGTCACCTCTCCCGGCCTGTTTACGAAGCCCCCATTTCCCCGCGCCATAAAAAAGCCCCTTCTTGCAAAGGGGCTTTCTCAATCATGGTGTCAGTCCCCTGGGACTGATGATTTCCTAATCGGCATATTCAAGCCGGATGTCACCCAGCTCGACAAGATCGTAATGCTCCACCTTTCCGTAAAATTCGATCACCTCTTTCACGGGTCCATGGATACGGCCTTTCGCCTTGATTTCATACTCATGCAGCGGTGCGTATCCCTCCACTCCCTTTCCTTCGGGGTGAAGTTCTTCCCGTGGGTTGTATCCCGCCTCCATGTGCATTCCATCTTCATTCTGCGATATCGACCCGAAGATTTTCTTCAGCTCCTCGCCCAGCTCTCTGGTATAGGCCCTATAGCTGAAATCAAAATAGGCCGTTCGTATCAGTTTCTCCGATATTATTTTCAACCCGATTTCATGTTTTCTCTTTTCGAGGGCACCTTTCAGGCGGTTGTGAAAGCCTTCCCCTACGATCAGATGCACGCGTTCACCCCGCACATTTATCAATCGCATGAGCTGTCCGAACCTGTTTTCGTTCTCTACATGGTGATCTTCACCGAAAATCAGCTCGCCTTCGATTTCACTTCCCTCAAGATAACCGAATACGAAGGCCTTTACGCACTCTATCGCGCCCTCAACAACAACTTCATAATATTCTTTCATCATAGTTCTTCACCCTCACCCTGAAAGTGATTCTTTCTGGTCATATCCCACCGACGCCCGTATCGCTAAAAGAATACAAAGGTCACGATAATAAAGACCGGTATCAGTATCGGTATGGAGTATTTTATCATATAGCCGAAAAAACTGGGCATATTGATTCCGGCTTCTTCAGCAATTGACTTCACCATGAAGTTCGGCGCATTGCCGATATAGGTATTCGCACCCATGAACACGGCACCTGCGGATATCGCCTTCAGGTACGTAATGAACAATGGGTTTGCCGTGGCCGTACCGGCCGCCAGTGCCGCCGGAACACCCGCTTCCGCCAGGCCCAGTTTACCAAGGGCCAGATTGAAGAATGTCAGATAGGTGGGCGCATTGTCAAGGAACGAGGAAAGAGCCCCCGTCACCCAGTAGTAATGGAAGGGTTCCTTGACGACGGCCACGAGACCGGACAGCGCACCCTCGCTCCCCGCCTTGAGAATGGCCAGACATGGGATGATCGTCATAAATATGCCGGCAAAGAGTTTCGCGACCTCCATGATGGGAAACCACGAAAAATCATTCGCCTTCCTGAGATCTTTCGGCTTAATCACCAGCGACAGCAGTCCCATGATGATGATACCGACATCGCGTGCAGTGTTCTGGTAGCCCATGTGCACACCCAGCAGGTTGAAATTCCCCGGCTTCCAGTATCCGCTCAGCAGGACGAAGCCGATCACGCCACCGAGTAAGAGAAAGTTATAGAGCCCCTTGACCCTGATGGGGACCTTTTCTTCTTCCGGCTCTGTCACCTTCTTTTCCCGCTTCAACTCTTTTCGATAATAAAATGTATCCATGACGAAAAACAGCGCCAGCAGAATTATCGTGGTTAGAATCATATGGGGAAGGATCCCCGTAGTGACCCAGAAGAAGGGGACGTTATGGAGAAATCCCAGGAAGAGCGGCGGATCGCCCAGCGGCGTCAGTGAACCGCCGATGTTGGCAACCAGAAAGATGAAGAAACAGATCACGTGGACCTTTTTCACTCTGTCCTTGTTTGCCCGCAGTACGGGACGAATCATCACCATTGCGGCACCCGTCGTCCCCACCCACGATGCCAGGAGCGTTCCGATAAGAAGCATGATCGTGTTGAGGACCGGTGTACCCCTGAGAGATCCCTTCACGACGATCCCTCCCGCTATGGTGAATAATCCCCAGAGAAGAATGATGAAGGGGATGTAGTCGATCAGATAGATATGAACAATCTGATGAAAGGCCTCCATGTGGTAGACAAAGAGAAAGGGTATGGCAAAAAGAAGCGCCCAGAATGCCGATATTTTTCCGAAATGGCTGTGCCAGAAATGGGGAAGCACAAGGGGGAACAGTGCAATTGACAGCAGTATCCCCGCGAATGGTATGATCGACCAGACCGGTAAAATAGCGCCGATTCCCGGACCCGCATGTGCCGCCGATTCATGCGCCGTGCTTGCAAATAACGGGTGCGCGCTTAACAGCATCCACAGAATCAGAAACAGACCGTATTTAAACGTTCGGCATGTTATTCTCTTTTCATTCACCATAGTGTTACTCCTCGTTCAAACAATATATAAAAAAACAAGCCAAGCGAGTTTTCCTCCTTGGCTTGTATTCAAATCCATTATCGTGAATAATTCAACCTCTTAATGGAAGCAGATCAACTTTTCAGCTTCTTTCCATCATTTCTTTTCTGCCACCTTGAGTCTCACATCGGCGTGCTTGAGCGCATTCGCCGCCCGCATGTATCCCGGGTCATCCTTGTTCAGCTTTGACAATTTCGCTTCAGCTGCTTCTTTGTCTTTCTTCGCCTCACTCACATTGATCATGTCCGCCCGTTCAGCCGATTCGACAAGGAGGGTTACCTTTACATCCGTTACTTCTACATAACCGGTACCCACGGCATAATAATTCTTCTTGCTGTCTTTTGTAAAATTCATCTCACCATAATTGACTGCACTCAGCAGAGGCACGTGACCTACCAGTACGCCGAATTCTCCCTCGGAGCCCGGTATTGTTACTTCCTGCACCACTTCACTGAAGGCCAGCTTTTCCGGTGTCACAATCTCAAGTGTCAATTCATCAGCCATCGATTAACCCTCCGCTACGGTTATTCCGCCTCGAGCCTCTTGGCCTTTTCTATCGCCTCTTCGATACCACCGACCATATAGAATGCCTGCTCCGGGAGATCGTCATGCTTTCCTTCGAGAATTTCCCTGAATCCACGGACCGTATCCTGAACGGATACGAATTTTCCATCGGTACCGGTAAACTGTGCCGCCACGAAGAAGTGCTGCGAAAGGAACCTCTGGATTTTACGGGCCCTGTTCACGGTGACCTTGTCTTCCTCTGACAACTCGTCCATACCGAGAATCGCGATAATGTCCTGCAGATCTCTGTACTTCTGCAGTATTATCTGAACTTCACGGGCCGTATGGTAATGCTCCTCGCCGAGAACATTGGGGTCGAGGATTCTCGATGTTGAATCGAGTGGATCCACGGCCGGGTAGATTCCCAGCTCCGCGATGGGACGAGAGAGAACGACGGTTCCGTCGAGATGGGCAAAGGTGGTTGCCGGTGCCGGGTCGGTCAAGTCGTCGGCGGGCACGTAGACACACTGTACGTTGACGTGATGCGCTCCTGAAGTTCACCAAGGTCCGTGGCCAGTGTGGGCTGATACCCGACTGCCGAGGGCATTCTTCCAAGAAGGGCCGAAACCTCGGAACCCGCCTGGGTGAACCGGAAGATATTGTCGACAAAGAGGAGCACGTCCTGTCCCTCTTCATCCCTGAAGTATTCCGCCGCCGCCAGCGCGGTCAGTGATACTCTCGCGCGTGCTCCGGGGGGTTCCGTCATCTGACCGTAAATAAGCGCCGCCTGTCCGATAACGCCGGATTCCTTCATTTCCAGGTAGAGGTCATTACCCTCACGGGTCCGCTCTCCCACACCGGCGAATACCGAAATTCCACCGTGATGCATGGCGATGTTATGAATCATCTCCATCATGACAACGGTCTTTCCGACACCTGCGCCGCCGAACATGCCCATCTTTCCACCACGGGGAAAGGGGACCAGCAGATCGATAACCTTGACGCCCGTCTCAAGAACGTGGACGGATGTATCCTGTTCCGTAAAGGCGGGAGATTCTCTGTGAATGGGCGCCGTATGCTTTATATCGATGGGACCCAATCCGTCGACCGGCTTGCCCACGACGTTCAGAATTCTCCCGAGGCATTCCTTCCCCACAGGAACCGTAATAGGAGCTCCCGTATCTTTCACCTGCATACCCCGCACCAGACCATCAGTAATATCCATGGCGATGCAACGGACCACGTTGTCACCCAGGTGCTGCGCAATCTCGACAACGAGGTTGTCCTCTTCGTCACTGATTGCCGGGTTCGATATGGTGAGAGCGTTCAGGATGTAGGGAAGCTGTCCTTCCTCAAACTCCACATCGACAACGGGACCGATTACCTGCACAATCCTTCCTATATTCATTCCCATCTCCTCTTAATATGATTTATCCATTATTATATACATATTACGCAGTCTTGAGGTCTTAACCCGCCTTTGAAAGTGCTTCTGTACCACCGACGATATCCATAAGTTCGGCGGTAATAGCGGCCTGACGCGCTTTGTTAAATTTCAGAGTAAGGCTTTCTATCATCTCCTGACAGTTCGACGTTGCATTCTCCATCGCAACCATCCTGGCCCCGTGTTCGCCCGCCGATGTCTCCAGTAGTCCGCGGTACATCAGCACTCTCAGGTACACGGGAATCAAGTGTGTCAGCAGTTCCTCTTCCGAAGGTTCATAGACATATCCGAGCATTCGCTCTTCACCTCCCGCACCGCCGTCACCGAGAGACGTCAGGGGAAGAAGACGGGAAATGACCGGCCTCTGGGACGCCACGTTACGAAATTCATTAAAGGCAATATAGAGTTCATCGTATTCCGCTTCGGCAAAAGGTTCTATTACGTCGAGACTGATCTTCTGGGCAAGATTCATGTCAAAGCTGCCGAGCACATCGTTATACTGACTGATGACGGAAGCTTTCTTTCTGAAGTAGTCTCTGCCCTTTTTGCCCACCGTAATAAGTGACACCTCCTGGCCCTGCTCTTATCTGTACTTGAAGAACCCTTCAACGGCCTTGATGACGTTCGTATTAAACCCGCCGCACAAACCCCGATCAGACGTCATCAGGACGAGCCGCACTTTCTTCGGTTCACGTACCGCCAGCAGAGGACTTGCGACTGCATCAACCCTGAGGGCCAGGCTGTTGAGAACTTCAAGAAGCTTTTCGGCATAGGGCCTGAAGTTTTCCATTCGTAACTGTGCGTTCTTCAATTTGGACGCCGCCACCATATTCATCGCTTTGGTGATCTGCTTTGTCTTTCCAACAGCCTGCGATTGCCTCTTTATATCTCTTAACGATTCAGCCATTTCTACGTACTCCCTTTATGCCAATTCCACTGTCTCTTTTTCTACGCAGAAGCAAATACCGAATCAAACTCAGTCAATGCCTTCCTCATCTTCTCGTCAAGTTCAGGACTTATTGTCTGCTTCTCATCTACTTCTTTCATCACTTCCGGATATTTTCCAGACATAAAACTCAGGAGCTGCGCTTCGTACTCTTTCAGCTGCTCAACCGAATATCTATCGATGAAGCCCTTAACCCCCGCAAAGAGTACCACCACTTCCTCGGCAAGTGACATGGGTCTGTACTGGGGCTGTTTCAGCAGTTCTACAAGCCGCGCGCCCCTGTCCAGCTGTGCCTGCGTCGCCTTATCGAGGTCGCTTCCAAACTGGGCGAACGACGCCAGTTCGCGGTACTGGGCAAGGTCAAGCTTCAAGGTACCCGCCACCTGTTTCATGGCTTTGACCTGCGCCGCACCACCCACGCGCGACACGGACAACCCGACGTTGATGGCGGGCCTGACGCCGGAGTAGAAAAGGTTCGGCTCAAGATAGACCTGCCCGTCGGTAATGGAAATAACGTTCGTGGGGATAAATGCCGATACGTCACCGGCCTGAGTTTCGATAATGGGAAGAGCAGTCAGCGTGCCTGCACCGAGTTCATCGTTCATCTTGGCGGCACGTTCGAGAAGGCGGGAGTGATTGTAGAAAATGTCGCCAGGGAATGCTTCACGTCCCGGCGGCCTTCTCAGAAGCAGTGAAATCTGGCGATAGGCTACTGCCTGTTTGGAAAGATCATCATACATTATCAGGGCATCCTCACCCCTGTCTCTGAAGTATTCTCCAATGCTGCAGCCCGCGAATGCCGCGATGTACTGCAATGTTCCAGGATCACTCGCGCAGGCGGCAACCACGCAGGTATATTTCATGGCGTCATGCTTGCGAAGGACTTCCACAACCTGGGCAACCGTCGATTTCTTCTGTCCGATAGCGACATAGATACATTTAATGCCTGTCTCTTTCTGCCTGATAATCGCGTCGACGCAAATCGCCGTTTTCCCGATCTGTCTATCACCAATGATCAGCTCACGCTGCCCACGTCCGATGGGCGTCATGGCGTCAATCGCCTTGAGCCCCGTATACATGGGCTGTTTCACCGGCTGTCGGTGAATAACACCAGGGGCAACCATCTCGATTCTGCGAGTTTCAGCGGCTTCAATCGGTCCCAGGCCGTCGAGGGGCTCTCCCGTCGCGTCGATAACCCGACCGAGTACCACATCACCGACGGGAACCTCGGCGATTCTTCCCGTTCTCTTGACAATATCACCCTCTTTAATATGAACATCGTCGCCCAGAATGGCCACACCGACATTATCGCGCTCAAGGTTGAGCACCATTCCCAAGATGCCACCCGGGAATTCAAGGAGTTCCATGGCCATGGCATTTTCAACGCCGTACACTCTGGCAATACCGTCTCCAACAGATAGGACCGTACCGGTCTCACTCACATCGAGTTTTTTCTCGTATTCTTTTATCTGTTTGGAAATAATTTGAGTTATTTCTTCCGCCCTGATTGCCTCCATCTACATTTCCTCCCTTATGAGTTCCCTAATGCTGGCTAATTGAGCCCTGATACTGCCGTCATAAAGGGTATCGCCGATACCCACAACAATTCCTCCCACAAGCGACGGATCTTCTTCGATTACCACTTCAACAGTCTTTCCGGTCAGGTTTTCCAGTTGGTTCTTGATCTGGTCGGACAGGTCTTCTGAAAGCGGAAATGCCGTTTTTACTCTTACCCTCGCTTTGTTCAAGACATCGTCGATGTATTTCAGGTAACTCGCCTCAACATCGGGCAAAATATCGATTCTTCGTTTGTCCACCAGTAACTTTAGGAAATTGGCAGCCATGATTGAGATTTCAAGCTTGCTCAGGATCTCGATCACCACTGCTTTTTTGTCGGGCAGGTCAAATATGGGATTTGCTAAAAACTCCTGCAAATTTTCGTTTTCCTCAAGCACCGCGGAAAACATTCTGAGTTCATTGTAGGTTTGCTCAAGCGTGTTTTCATCACGCGCAATCTCAAATAGAGCCCTTGCATACCGTTTTGCAATATCGCTTCCAATCAATTTTGACTCACCATCCTGTCTATAAAGTCTTTGACCATAACCTCATGATCGTCTTTGGTTACATTCTTTTTCAAGATCTCTTCCGCCATCTGAACGGAAAGTTCCGTAGCCTCCAACCTCAATTGATCGACTGCCTTTTTGAATTCCTGGTCTATACGAGCTTTTGAGTCTTCTTTCATCTTCTCGGCACTCTTCTCGGCATCCTCAATGATCTTCTCTTTTTCCGTCAAACCCTGCGCTTTGATCATTTCCACGATTCCCTGAATTTCGGCAGAGGCTTTATCCACTCGATCGGTGCACTCTTTTAATTTCTGTTCAGCTTCATCACGCGCAGCCTCTGCCTCTTTCAATGAATCGACGATTGCCTGACGATTTCCTACGAAGAATCCCTTGATTCCCTTTGCCGTCAGTTTATACAGGAGGCCCGCCAGCACGGCAAAGCTGAAAAGTCGCCACCCGAAATCAATAATCTTGTGGCTGTCATGAGCACCGCCCTCACCGCCGCCTGATGCATATGCGAGCGCCGATGTCAAAAACAAGATTACGACAACCATACCAAGGCGTTTCATTGCATACCCCTTCCCAGCACCTTTTCGGAAATCTCCAGGGCTATCTCCTGCGTCCGCTCTCTCAAGATAGTGCGGGCATCTTCTCTCTCCCGTTCCATCCTCGCCTTTAACTCACCTATTGTTTGGGAGACTTCGTTTCGTGCCTCTTCCAGGACCTTCCTTGCCACCTCGGATCCTTCCTCTTTTACAGCGTCTCTCTGGCTTGCCGCCTCAGCTCTGGCCTGACGCAGCTGTTCCTCGTAGTCGGCCATTTTCTGGTCCACGGACTGTTGAAGAGACCTCACTTCTTCCTGTGACTCTTCCATCATTTTGTTTCTTTTATCGATTATTTTTAAGATGGGCTTATAAAGCAGGAAGTTAAGGATAAGGATTAAGAGGAGGAAATTGACCATTTGAATCCAGACAGTGTAATTCAAGTCTATCATTGGCTTTACCTCTTCTGCTGAATAGCGGTATCTCTCAAAAAGAAACCGCAGCCGCCGGCTGCAACCACATTCCCTACCGATTGAAAACCGGGGTGTTCTAACCATACCTGCCAAGACTTGTCAAGCTTTTTTTTGACCACCGGTCATAAAGTAGATTCAGGGTCATTAAGTGAATTTTTCCAGACCTTGCCCTTATGATTGAAGCAGGAGTGCAACGGGTTATTTTTACGTTTATATTTCGCTTTTTTCATCCACTTTTTTCATATGGCACTTACCATCCAGAATGGCGCCTTCCTCCACGACAAGCACCGGTGTCGCCACCGCCCCGGACAACCTTCCGGAGGAGCTGATCTCGACCCTGTTTTTTGTCGCCACGCTCCCTTGAATATTGCCGAAGACCAAAAGATTATCGATGGATATATCCGCCTGCACGGTAGCACGTTCCCCGATTACCAGCGTACCGGTCCCGGTAATTTCTCCCTTGAAATTCCCGTCAATTCTCACGGAACCGCTGAGAACCAGTTTTCCCTCGAACTCGGCGCCAGCCCCCAAAAATGCCTTGACATCATTACCTTTTTTCTGACCTATCACGAAGATCTCCTCTCACATTTGATGGCTCTGCAAAAAGCCCAACCTCTTCGTTCCGCTGCATCATTCGTCACTGCGTGTGTGCCCTATGTAACTCTCACTCCTCATGATTCGCGCGCCTTGCATCTGAAGCTTCATACGTTGCCATCTTATCTGGAGTTTTTCGAGTCCATCACATTTTACGACTGAAACACGAACCGTCTCATGCTGATATTCATCAGCAGTCCCACACCCATCATCAGCACAATCATCGATGAACCGCCATAGCTCAGGAAGGGGAGCGGTATTCCGACGACCGGGAAGATGCCTAATACCATACCGATATTGACAAAGACACCCCAGAAGATAAACATTATAATACCGAAGGAAATGAGCGTACCCGCCATGTCCCGGGAGTTGCGTGAAATCCTGAAACCCCAGAGAAGCAGCGCGAAGAACAGGCAGAGCAATACAAAGACCCCTGCAAAGCCCCATTCTTCGGCAAAGACGGAAAAGACAAAATCGGTCTGCTGCTCCGGGAGAAAGCGCAAACGGCTCTGAGTCCCCTTCAGCAGTCCCTTGCCGAAGAGCCCGCCCGAACCTATGGCGATGATAGACTGAATAATGTGATATCCTGACCCCAGGGGGTCCCGCTCGGGATTCAGGAAACTCAGGATTCGCTCTTTCTGATAATCCTTGATGAAAAACCAGCAAAGCGGCGCCAGTATGAGTCCCGCGGCACTGAAGATGATGATGATCCTCTTTCTGATCCCCACGAATACTACGATCGATGCAAAGAGTGCCACCAGGAAGAGGGAGGTCCCCAGATCGGGCTGATTGACGATAAGCACAAAGGGCACGATGATAATAAACGAGAGAATCAGCAGATTCCGGAGATAATACCCTTCGTCGATCTGTTTGTCGTTGAAATATTTGGCAAGGGCAAGAATCATCGTCAGCTTTACCAGCTCCGAGGGCTGGAAGGAGAACCCGAAGAGGACAAGCCATCGCTGGGAACCGTGTGTCATCTTTCCGAGGAAAAAAACCAGAAGGAGCAGGAGAATCGAGAATCCGAAGATGCCGTAGGCATAGGTAACGAGGAAACGGTAATCGATACTGAACATGATGATCATCATCACAAGGCCGATAATGAGCCAGTAGGACTGTTTTACATAGAGGGGGTCTCCGGCATGAGGCAGATTATGCCCTGCGCTGTAAAGATTCAACAACCCCACGGCGGCTATCGACAACACCAGGAAAAGGAGAATCCAGTCAAAGTTTGCAAATAATCTGCGGTCAATCTTCATATTCAGGCACCTCGCCGGTCGTTGATTTCCCGTTGCCTATGCTGCGAATCTTCCGCTCCGGAGGGTTCTTCGGAATGCCGAACCACCCTTTCATCTTTCTTTCCCGCAAAATATCCGTCAATAATCTTCCGGGCGATGGGAGCCGCCACGGAACCTCCGTGACCGCCATGCTCGACGATGACCAGCACGACGATCTCCGGATCGCTGCAAGGCGCAAAACAGACAAAGAGGGCATGATCCCGCAACTTGTAGGGAACCTTTTCTTCATGGGGATCTTCATCTTCCTCGGGCATTCCGATGACCTGCGCCGTACCCGTTTTTCCGCAGACATCCTTTTCCTCTCTCATGCACGCCTTGCCCGTGCCGTGCAGATCGTTGACGGCACCCCAGAGGCCTTTTCTCAGTATCTCGAGGTTGGCCGGACTCACGGGAATGTTCGATTCCTTTTCGGGGGCGCACGCCCTGACCACCTCACCCCTGACGGATTCGATACGGTTCAGCAGACGCGGTGTGTATACGGTGCCGCCGTTGGCAAGGGCGCAATAGGCCTTGATCAGCTGCAGGGGCGTTACCAGGAGAAACCCCTGCCCAATGGAAAGGGATATCGTTTCACCTTTCTGCCATGATTCCTGCAGTTTTTCCTTCTTCCACCGCTTTGTCGGAACAAGACCGCCTTTCTCGCCTGGAAGGGGGATGCCTGTCTTCACCCCGAAACCGAACTTCCGCGAGTAGGACGCCAGGGTGTCGACACCGAGCATTTCTCCGAGGTGATAGAAATATACATCACATGATTCAACGAGCGCGCGGTTCAGATCGACCGCCCCGTGCCCTTCCTTTTTCCAGCATCGATAGGTCCGGTCACCAAGAGTGTATTTCCCGTTACAGTCGATTTTCGTCCGGGGCGTGACAACCCCCTCGCCAAGGGCCGCTGCGGCGACAATCAGCTTGTAGGTCGATCCCGGCGGATATTGGCCGGCCACGGCCCTGTGCTGGAGCGGGCAGAGGGGATCGGAGATCAGGCATTCCCAGTCTGTTTCGGAAATACCCCTGTTAAAGAGGGCCGGATCGAAGGAGGGCTTGCTCATCATGGCAAGGACGGAACCGTCCCGGGGGTCCATCACAATAGCCGTCCCGGCCTTTTCGGTAAAGGCATCCCAGCATATCTTCTGAATGGCCGAGTCGATGGTAAGGATCACATTATAGCCCGGGACGGGATCAACGCCCCCAAGGATGCGCAGTTTTCTGCCGGCAACATTTACCTCCGCCTGTTCACCACCACTCATCCCTTTCAGGTAGAGGTCCAGGTTCTTTTCGATGCCGTACTTCCCGACAATATCATCGGACCGGTAGGACTGGTAGGGCCCTTTTTTCAGCTCGGCTGAACTGATTTCCCCCACGTAGCCAAGGACGTGGGCAAGCATGGCACCGAAATTGTATTGTCTCACCGGCACCACATCAACCACGATTCCCGGCAAATTCAAGGAGTTCGTCTCCACGATGGCCAGCTTGTCCCTCCCGATGTGACGGTCCAGCTTTACGGGAACAAAGGGTTTCCGCCCCTTGACCGGGGGAACTTCCTTGAAGGCCGCCATCCCGCGCCGGTCGTACAAGCCCTGCAGCCGCTCGGTGATTGCAGAAACATCCTTCGCATCCTCGGGAATGACGGACACATCGAATGAGGGCTGATTATCGACCAGGATGACGCCGTTACGATCCATGACCAGGCCTCTCAGGGGTTTTACCTCCTGGACTCGAATCCTGTTATTTTCCGAACGCTGACGAAGTTCATCACCTTTGATCACCTGCAGGTACCATAATTTCCCTGTCAGGATCAGAAAGGCGCAGGAAACCAGCCAGACGACGATATTGAATTTTCGCCTGAATTTTGCCGGGTCATAATCGGTTAAGCGACTGCGGTGTCGCTTCATTCAGAGACTCCTCGACCCGCTTGCAGGCCCAGAATACGAACGGGCTCAGCAACGCAAGTATGATTGACTGGGGGACATAGAGCGTAAGCATGCTGTTTACGACATCTATCCCATAAAATATGCGGCAGGCGGAGACAATAACCACACCCTCAAAAAGAGAACAGAGAAGGCTGTAGCCCATCACAAAGGAAAAACTCTCGGCATAGACTTTATCCGAGATGAGTTCCGAAACAAAAAAGACCATCATGTAGATAATCACATAGATTCCCGGAATGACGCTGGTCATGGCATCCATGAAGAATCCGAAAATGAACGCGAGGCTGCCGCCTCTCACGATATCGAGTCGAAAACCGGCATAGATGACCACCAGCAGTGATATCTCGACACCGATCGTCCCGAAAAAGAGCAGTTCTAAGAAGGTTGACTGAAAGGCCATCAGGATCAATACAAAGACAGGCATGAGAAGATAATACATCATTTCGGCACCTCCCCTTCCTCCATTACCAGGACCAGGACCTCCTCCAGTTTCGTAAGATCGATAGCGGGACCGACCCGTATTTTCTGGAACAGACCGGCCTCTTCCTTTTCCACTACCAGGACGCGCCCGATGATGAGCCCTTTCGGAAAAACACCGGCAAGCCCCGATGTGACCACCATATCGCCGGGTGTTACCTGCTCTGCACGCTGCACATATTTCAGGTTGCAGCCTGTCTCTCCGCATCCCTGCAGTATTCCCTCGACTCTGGTTTTCTGCACCATGGCGTCGATGTTGCTGTTATAGTCAATGAGCAGGAGTACCTTCGAGACGTCCCAGTAGGCGTCTATGACTCTTTCCACGATCCCGTCAACGGCGATAACGTGACAAGCGTCCCTTATACCAGCTGCGATTCCCTTGTTTATCATCATGGTCTTGAAGACCGACGGCCTGAGCTTGCCCACCACCCGTGCGGCGACGCTCCGGTAATCGAGCTCTGCCTTGATGTCAAGCAGTTCCCTGAGGCGCAGACATTCAAGAGACATCTCCCGGGATTCATTCAGATCCCTGGTCAGCCGCGCCACTTTCCCGATCAGTTCCCTGTTCCGCTCTCCCGCCTCCACAAGGAATATATAGCGGGCCCAGGCATCGTCGATACTTCGGGAAACGGCATTGATGCCGCCTTCCAGCGGTGTCACCAGTTCCAATGCCAGCTTCTTGAAAAACCCTGTCTTCCCTGAGGGTTTCACGTTCAGTGAAAAGATGAAGAGCGAAATGACAAGCAGGACAACCAGTATGGCGATTATGCGATAACGTTTGGAAAAAGACATTTTATCCCTGTCACATCGTTACACCCATCCCATCCATGCACAGGTGTAACGAATCCCGGATACGTCATTGAGCTGTGTAAGCAGACAGCAGGAAAAGTGCCTTCAGTTCCCTGTCACAGGTATGGCCGTGCCCGACTGACGGGCGGGAAGTATCGGACCGTTGTCTGCGATGCACAGGAACAGCAGATGAACGCGCTACATCTGGATGGCCACTTCCTTCAGGATATCAAGCTCATCCAGCGCCTTCCCCGCACCCCGTGCCACGGCGGAGAGAGGATCATCTGCTATCGTGATAGGCAATCCCGTCTCTTCCCGAAGCAGGACGTCGAGATTCCGGAGAAGCGCTCCGCCTCCGGCCAGTATAATGCCCCGGTCAACGATATCACCCGCCAGTTCCGGCGGGGCATTCTCCAGGGCGTTTCGAATCGTATCGACAATGACACTTATGGGCTCCGCCATGGCATCGCGGATTTCCTCCGAATTGATCTCGACGATCTTCGGAATCCCTGAAATCAGGTCTCGTCCCTTTACATCAACCGTGCGAATTTCATCATCGGGATAGGCGCAGCCGATAGTTGTCTTGATCATTTCTCCCGACCGCTCTCCGATCAGCAGACTGTATTTTCGTTTCATGAAATTGACGATGGTTTCGTCAATCTTGTCACCGGCGACGCGCACCGATTTTGAGTAGACGATACCGGCCAGTGAAATGACGGCAACCTCCGTGGTCCCGCCGCCGATATCGACTATCATGGAACTGACCGGTTCCGTAATCGGCAGCCCCGACCCTATTGCCGCCGCCATGGGCTCCTCTATCAGATACACCTCCCGTGCACCAGCCGATTCGGCCGTCTCCTTGACGGCCCGCCTCTCGACGGGGGTGATGCCTGAGGGTATGGATATAATAATGCGCGGACGAACGAGGGCCTTTCTGTTATGAACACGTTGTATGAAATGCCGCAGCATAGCCTCGGTAATCTCGAAATCTGCGATGACGCCTTCCCGCATCGGCCGTATCGCCACAATATTTCCCGGGGTTTTCCCGAGCATCCTCTTCGCGTCGGCACCGACGGCAAGCACTTTTTTGACACCCCTTGAATCGCGGTGAACAGCCACTACCGAGGGCTCACTCAGGACCACGCCCTTCCCCTTGGCATACACCAGGGTGTTCGCCGTCCCCAGGTCAATGGCGAGATCGTTGGAAAACAATCCCAAAACATAATCAAACAGCAAGGCCTTATCCTCCTTCTAAATAGTCAACGGCCTTTTTCTATACAGTATTTCAATAACCTAATCAATTAAAAAACTATTGCATTTTACGAATGACTATACTACTAATACCGCTCACCACAGAACCTTATTTCACGGGGGTACAGTATATATCAATGCTTAGTCTCATGAGAAAACATGCCAAAAACTGGCTCATGAAAGTCATCCTCGGCATCATTATTGTCGTGTTCATCTTCTACTTCGGTTCCATGCGGGGACGACAGCAGACCGAAACCATCGCCATTGTCGACAACACACGCATTACCTATGCGGAGTTTCGCAAGGAATATCAGAACCTGCTCGACCTCTATCAGCAGCAGTACGGCAGCAGCCTCACCGATGACATGCTCAAGGCACTGAACCCGAAACAGCAGGCCTACGACACCATAATAGAGCAGGCCATCATCCTCGCACAGGCCGACAGGCTGAACCTGGATGTAAGCAATACGGAACTGCAGGATACCATCTACTCCTATCCCATCTTTCAGCGAAACGGCGTCTTCAACAAACAGTTGTACGAACAGCGGCTTCGCTATCAGCGCCTGTCGCCGGAAGAATTCGAGGGGATACAGAGACGCATCCTGAAGGTCAGCAAGCTGGAGCGGCTCATCAAGGAATCGGCAAAGGTATCGGAGGTTGAAGTCTACGATATCTACCGGACGCAGTACGGCAAGGTCAACCTCGACTTTATCACGATTGACGTGGCACCCTTCATGGCGGGGATCACACCGTCGACGGAAGATCTTGAAGCCTTTCTCCGGGAGCAGGGGGAAGATTTTCGCGTCCCCAGGAAAGTCCTCCTGAAATACATTGTATTCCGGGGTGACGACTATGCCGACGCCGTGGACCTCACCGACGGTGATATCGAGGAGTATTACGACTACCATCAGGAAGAATTCACCAGTAAGGAAGGCGTCACGTCCCCGCTCGAAGAGGTAAGGGAGAACATCGCGGCAAAGCTGAAGGCCCGAAAAGGACTGGACAGGGCGCAGGACGAGGCCAAGCAGGCTCATGACATCGTCTACCAGGAGGAAAACTTCGAGGAATACGCTCGAACGGAGAACCGCCAGATCATGAACGCGGAAATGGCCGAAGAAGGAAACCTTCCCGAAGCACTTGCCGGGCTCGATCAACTGAAGGAATATGCCCTCACGGCCTACGCCGGCGAAATACTCCCCGTGCTCTCCGACGACACGGGCAGATACATCATAAAAGTGGACGGCTTCAGGGAATCCTACATACCGGAACTTTCGGCAATCAGGGACGCGGTGCTGCAGCGGTATATCGAGGCGGAAGGGGCACGGCAGTGCAAGACCTATGCCGACACGCTCCTGGAACGCCTGAAGAATGGTGAAGAAATGGCAGTGGTAGCAAAGGAAGAAAACCGGACGGTCTCGGAAACGGGTCTCTTCATTCCCAGCCCCGAGGTACCGGAGATCGGCTTCTCGCCTGCCCTGGCGGAGGCCCTCTATGAGTTGACGGTAAAGGAACCCTATCCCGACGAGGCCTTTCCGGTCGACGGCGGCTATGTGGTGGTCCGCCTGAAAGAATCGGGCACCCTGGACGATGAAGACTGGCAGTCAAAACAAGAGGCCCTCACAGGCTATATTCTCAAGATCAAACAGGAAACCTACTTCCGGTCATGGCTCGACGAAATCAGGGAATCGATGATTGACGCGGGGAAAATCAAGATCCTCAAGGGTTCCGAAGACCTCTGATCGAGTGGCGCCCACCCCCGTGGATCAGAAAAGCTTCCCGATTTCCCGGCAGAGATCCTCGGGAAGGGAGGGACAGATTATTTCGTCGTGAATTTTCTCGAAATAATTAATATCACTCGTACCGAGGGGCGGCAGTAAGAAGCGGGGCATGATCCGTCCCTGTACCCAGAGGTGCTCGTCCTCCTTCAGCGTCCCGTAAAACGCCATGTTGAAGCTGATGAAATTGCAGGAATCGAAATAAGACAGGACGCGGGACAGGCCGTCCAGAAACTCGTGAATCTCGCCCTCGCTCAGGCTGAGCAGGGAGATCTTTTCCGGATTTTACTGCTTCAAGGGCCTTCTCATACAGACCGGCATGAACCTGCTCTGCTTTCATTGCAAAAGTGAATGAACGGGTTGCGTCAGTATTACCTTCCCCTTCAGATTCCTTGATAAATTTGGGGTACATCTCGGTAAACTCTTCAGTCTCACCGGAAACAGATGCAGTCAGGTTATCTGCGGTTGAGGGAACCCCGTATACGGAGAGATGACGCCGTGCATGAATTGCTTCCGCTTCAGATGCAGCTTTGAAAAGTTTTGCAACATGAGGAAATCCTTCTTCTGCCGCCTTTGCAGAGAATGATGCATACTTACGGTTTGCTTCAGATTCCCCGGTAAATCCGGCCTTAAGATTATCTTTCGTTGCCATACCGATCTGATTTTGCAGGTAACCTTAAATCAGTTTTTATCATCAAAGCCAATATCAGGACCCTATCACTGCGGATCAGATCCATTGCACTCATACCATATCTGAACCAACGGACATACGGACGGAGAACATGGCGCCACGAAGAATGCGGGACATAAGTCCACTTGATCGTCCCCGGGAGAAGATAGAGAAACGGGGAGCTGCCTCCCTCTCCGATCAGGATCTGATCGCAGCAATCCTTGGGAAGGGAACCCCGGGACGGGATGTCATGGAGATATCAGATGAAGTATCGAGCGAATCGATCCACTCCTCCAATTCCTCATGAGGA
>CAYTUH010000002.1:31055-31371 GCA_964441165.1 uncultured Syntrophaceae bacterium | reverse complement strand
AATGTCTCCCCGGGCATGGGCATAGCCCACCTCGTCGGCAAAGACGTTGAGCAGGGCGTATTCTTTTTTGATTCCCTCCGCGAGAGTCAGGTTGGTCCCTTCCGGGGAGTGGGGTATGTTGGCGTTCTCCTTGTTGCTGTAAAAGAGGATCTGCTCCACGTCGTAAAGGGGGAATCCCAGCCGGGCATGCATCTTGGACGCATTATGGAGACCCCGTTCCGTGAGTTTTGCATCCACCAGTTCGCGGATAAGCGGCGCCGTGAGAACATCGATGCCCGATGCGACAATCTGGTCCTCCACTTCCCGACTGATGTCC
>CAYTUH010000002.1:0-30973 GCA_964441165.1 uncultured Syntrophaceae bacterium | reverse complement strand
TAAGGGCATCGACGATTCGCTGCCGGTTCCAGCCGGTAATGTCTTCCTGGGACGTCCTGACGAACAGGGTAAGGTCCGTTGTTTCCTTTTCTTTCATTGCACTCGTTCCTTAAAAAAAAGAAATCAGAAGACATGCCCACACGCATCCTTCGCCCCGGAAGTCACGCGGTGTCCGCTGATTTCGGTCGTTAAATATTTGTGCTCATCCCTTCGCCCAGCGACCCGAGCACGTGCTCGGCGGCGGTGTTCAGAGCCTCGTCATGGGTGTGATTGAGGGCAAATACCCTGAAGTGAACCACCCGCGCCGGAATAAAGCGGTAAATCTCCTGGAGCGGTTCCAGAGAAACCGTTTTCGTCGAAGGATTGAAAATCGTGATCCTTTTGTCCTGTTCAATCATCGGGTTGATCGGCCGCGGGTCCTGTGTGGCCATGTCAACGCGAAATTTTATTCCCCGCAGGGAAGGGGGAAGCTGTTCCCTGATGTGCCGTTCGTAATCCTGGGCCCTGGAAAAACGGGCACCTTTCTGAATCTGGTCAACGGAAAGCTCCGTGGCAAAGGACATCTTCCATTTGACTTTCCGGGCATGCACTTTGTTCCATTCGCGGCCCAGCGCCTTTTTCCTCTTTTCCGATGACGTGAACCAGTGTTTGACCTCCTGAAAGAGACTCCAGTCGTCAAGGTCGAGATACCGGTCGAGCGCTTCGGCGGGATTGACTGAAAACAGGATGTTGACCGTTTCGCGAAATATCTCCTGCAGGTGGAGATCGATAGCGCGGGTCGTGCGATGATAATAGACATTGGTATAGAGGTTCAACCGGGCATTGAGAAACCTGTTCAATGCCGACGTCCCCGCCTGGTGCAGGGTAAGTCCTTCCTTCGTAAAAAAACTGTAGAAACAGAGCCTCTGGATGTCGACAATGTCGATGGAAAATCCCGTCATGTAGGCATCACGCTGGACATAATCGAGATTGTCCACGGTATAAATACCGGTGAAGAGCTGCCGCAGAAAATGCAGCCATTCCGGCCGAGACACAGGATCTTCTCCCTCGGGTTTCTTGATCAGAAAGGCAATTTCACGGGGCGACAGGGACTCGTCGGGCCGGAAGGGTCCCGAGGGGCTTCTCCGGATTTCCCCTATGAGCCTTCCCAGCTTCCTGATGATGATTTCCTGGCTCAATTTCTCGTGGGTCAGGTGGTACTGACGAAGAAAATTGTCATCGAAAAAATGACCGTAGGGGCCGTGACCCACATCATGAAGCAGCCCCGCTACCCGGAGCAGTTCCTCAACGTAGTGGATTGAGGGAACATCGGAAAAGCGTTCCCGCAAACTGGGGTAAAGATGCCTTCCGAATTCGCCGGCCATGTGCATGGTCCCCAGCGAATGCTGAAAACGCGTGTGTTCGGCGGCAGGGTAAACCCATCGTGCACTCTGAAGCTGATATATCCTTCGCAGCCGCTGCAGCCAGGGTGAATCAATCAGATCCTTTTCCGTTTTTTCCGACGGTTCCCCCTGGAGCGGTACGGTAAAAAGAATATACTGGTATATGGGGTCCGCAATGAGGGCCTTCCCCGCATATGCCTGTGCACTGTCCGTTTCGCTGTAATTCATAGTGGAATGATTACAAAACTTTCTTTCAAATATCAATGGATAATATCGAATCTTCCGGCAATCTCCGGGAGAGGGATCTTGAGAACGGCACCTCTGCAGTGTTGACTGATGGGCAGAATCTACGACGCACTGCGCGTCGATACCGCAATGACATGGATTGCCAGAGGGGTGCAGCAGGCGACGGTATATGATTACGCAGCGATCAGGCCGCTCCGGGCTTTAGGCGTCTTTCCTCATGAGATTTCAGTCTTAAAATCCATGTCTGGATCGAGGTCGAAGATCTTTCCCGGGTTGAGTATGAGCTGTGGATCGAAAATCTTCTTGATTTTTTTCTGCAGCCGGATACTTTCCGGCGACAGTTCAAAGGAGAGAAACTGTTTTTTCGCCATGCCGATGCCATGTTCCCCCGACATGGTGCCGCCCATAGAGAGCACATGCTTCAGCAACGCTTCAATGCCCGCATCCACCCGGGGCCTGAGATCCGGGCTATCCGCCGTGATGTTGAGATGGATGTTTCCGTCTCCCGCGTGGCCGAAGGAATAAATGTTCATGCCGAATTGGGCCTCATACTCCGGCAGACAGGCCACAAAATCGGCTATTCTGCCGATGGGGACTACAATGTCTTCGGGTATATAGAGGGGAAAGCGCTCCTCGATCCTGAGAGCCACCTGCCTGCGTATTTCCCACATTTTTGTTCGCTTCAGAGAATCGGGGGCCATAATGACGTGGAGCGCCCCTTTCTCCATGCAGATAACGCCGATTTCCTCTATTTCCTTCGTGATGGCCTCGATCGGTCCGTCTATCTCAACGAGGAGAAAGGTACCCGCTTCCGCCGCTTCTTCAAAGGGGAGCAGGTCTCCCACGACGTCAAGGCATTTCCTGTCAAGAAATTCGATGGCACAGGGTATGTGCCCGCCCGTGAGGGTATCCTTCACTGCGGTCATTGCATCCGTCAATGCCGGGAAGAAGGCCACCATGGTGGTGAGGGCCGGCGGATGGGGGAGGAGTTTGAGAATCAGTTTCGTCATGACGCCGAGGGTCCCCTCGGATCCGATAAGCAGATGAAGCATGTCATAGCCGACAACGCCTTTTCTGGTCTGCACACCGGCGGTTATGAGGTCTCCCGAGGGGAGAACCGCCTCGATGCCGAGGACATAATCTCGCGTCGTCCCGTATTTGACGCAGGCTGGACCGCCGGCATTCGTCGCGGCGTTTGCTCCGATGGAACAGGTGTCCAGGCTGGCCGGATCGGGCGGATAAAAGAGCCCCACAGCGTGGACGGCGTTTTTGAGGTCCATATTCAGCACGCCCGGTTCCACCACGGCGATGAGATTTTCTCTGTCGATATCGAGAATCCGGTTCATTCCGGCGAGTGACAGGATGACGCCTCCGTATACCGGGACCGCCCCTCCTGCGAGACCCGTGCCGAGGCCCCGCGGTGTGACGGGGAAGTGAAAGGCATTGGCGAGTCTGAGGAGTGCCTGGATCTGATCAACCGATGTTGCGTTGACCACAAGTTCGGGAAGACAGCATGTTTCACCGGAATCCTGTCCAAACTCCCGCAGCGTCCCGGGATCACGTTTCACCTGTCCCGTACCCATTTCTCTTTCAATGCGGCTTATGATTTCCGTGCTGAGTGGTCTGTAAAGTGGCATGCTTATTCGATCCAATCTCTGCCCCGGCAAGATAGGGAGAAGGCTCTCTTACATGGCATGATGCTCGAACCCGGGAATGCGAACGCGGCCTTCACAGTAGCGAAGCAGCCAGCTTGCCAGGGTGGTGAGAAAGAGATATATGATTCCCACAATCAAAAATATTTCAGTAAATTTGAAGGTTTCCGATGCAATGGTGTGTCCTTTTCCCGTGAGTTCGATACAGGTCACCATATAGGCCAATGAGGAATATTTAATAAGATAGATGATTTCGTTACCGCACCCCGGGAGGGCACGTCGAACCGCCTGGGGGAGTACGATGGAAAGGATCATCTTTACTTTCGTAAACCCAAGGGCCTGGGCGGCCATAAGCTGCCCCCGTTTGATTGAAAGAAGGGCTCCCCGGACGTATTCCGAGTGGTAGGCGCCGCTGCAGAGTGAAAAGGCGACAATCGATGCGGCGTAGGGTGACAGATAGATGCCGAGATGGGGCAGGCCGAAATACCAGATGAAAAGCTGCACGATAAGTGGGAATCCCCTGAAGAGCATGACATATGTGTCGGCGAGCTTCCGGGTGACGACGGTGCCGAATACCCGTAATACGCCGATGAAGACACCGATGCAGAGGCCACAGAGTGCCGAGGGGATGATCAGCTGGATGCTGACGATCAATCCCCTGATCAGTACGGGCAGCACATCGTTTTTTATGAAGAAGAGTTCTTCCATATCGGTATCAGTTTCCGTAGAGTTCCACGATCTTTGAACAGAATTCCCTGGTACGTTCGCACTCCGCCTGGGAAAAAATCTTCTCTGAAGGACCGGTTTCAAGAATGTTGCCGTCTTCGAGAAACACGATCTCGTCCGCCACCTCCTTGGCAAAGCCGATGTGGTGAGTCGACATGATCATGGTCATCCCGTTTTTCCGGAGATTTTTGATGACGGTAAGGACTTCCGAAATAAGCTCGGGGTCCAGGGCGGACGTGGGTTCGTCAAGGAGCATCACCTTCGGATCCATGGCGAGGGCCCGGGCAATCGATACACGCTGCTTCTGTCCACCGGAGAGTTGTGCCGGGTATTTCCTGACATGATCCTTCAGGCCGACCCGATCCAGTTCATGCATTGCCTTGTCACGCGATTCGGCCTTTTTCATCTTTCTGACCTTTAATAATCCTATTTCAACATTTTCGAGCGCCGTCAGGTGGTCAAAGAGATTGAAATCCTGGAAAATCATTCCAACTTTCTGGCGGTATTCGTAGAGCTCGCGCTTGCGGGATATCAGGATTTCCTGCCCGTCCAGCCAGACGCGCCCCCGGTCGGGAGTGACGAGAAAATTGATGCATTGTAAAAGGGTGCTTTTCCCTCCGCCGGAGGGTCCGATCAGGATTTTCAGCTCACGTTTGTTTACCGTAAGAGAGGCATCCTGCAGGACAACCTTGTTCCCGTAGGTTTTTGTCAAGTTTTCAACTCGTAACACAGGTTCCTTGAGAGTCATTCTCTTATCCTTATCTGGAGTAACCGGGGATCCGTACCTTCTCTTCGAGAATTCGGAGGCCTTTGGTGCCCAGGTACGTCAGAATCAAAAATATTACGCCCGCCGTAAAGTAGAGGGGCAGGTGTTCGTAGGTGCGCGACGCGACGAAATGCGCGCGGGCCATCACTTCCATTACGCCCAAGGCGTAGGCCACTGCCGAATCCTTTAACACAATCGAATACTCGTTGGACCATCCCGGGACGGAGAGGCGGAAGGCCTGAGGAAGAATAATAAAGGCTATGGATTTCGTCTCGCTCATGCCGATGGCACGGGCAGCCTTGAGCTGACCCACCGGCAGCGAAAGGATTGCCCCCCGGAATATCTGTGACTGATAGGCGGCGCTGATAAGTCCCAGGACCATTGCAGCGACGGTGAAGGCCGAAAGGTTAATATTCAGATAGGGAAAGAGACCGAAGTAGAAGAGAAAAAGCAGCACGAGAAGGGGAACGCCGCGGAAAAACCATATGTAGATGCCAACCAGGCGTTTGACAAAGGTATTGCCGTAAACCTGGCCGATAGCGAGAATAGTGCCGAGACACAGTCCCAGTATCATGGCACCGATGACCAGGCCGATTGTTACGAGTGATCCCTTGAGCAGGTAAGGTAATGCATCGTAAATTGCGATAAAACTTTCCGTCATTCCGTTATTTGAATCCCGTATAAAATTGGAAGGCATTAGGAATAGTGTCCTAATGCCTTCCCGAACGCTTCAGAACGTGCTTACACCCTGTATCACGGTTTGTATTGGGCCTTCAGTTCTTCCCAGTAGGGTGACGCCATAAGCTTTTTCAGTCCTTCATTTATCTTGTTGAGCAATTCCGTGTCTTCTTTACGGACTGCGTATCCGAATTCTTCCGCTTCCATTCCAAAGGTGCCCACGATCTTGACGGGTTCCTTCCGTGCCGCATCCTTCGCAGGGGCGTCATCCATCGCGGCGGCAACGATGCGTCCGTTTACCACATCCATGACGGCCAGCGGTGCGGAATCATAATAGACAAGGCTGAAATCCTTTCCCGCCTTTTTGATCAGATTTTCTTCCATCCACTTCGCTTCCGTGGTTCCCCGCTGTACGCCAATCTTGTGGCCCTTCGCGAGGATTTGATCGACGGTAAGTGAGGAGTCGCTCTTGCTGACGAGAACCTGTTTGATGACCCAGTAGGGAATGGAGAAGTTGACCTGTTTTCTCCGTTCGTCGGTAATGCTCATACCGGACGCGATCATGTCGATCTTTTTTGCCTTGAGGCTCGGGATTATGCCGGCCCAATCCATCGGTTTGTGCGTGACGGAGAAACCCGTTTCCTTGGCGATCCAGTCAACGGACTTGACATCGAAACCGTCGGGATTGCCGTTTTTATCCACATATGCAAAGGGCGGAAAGTTTGCGTCAATACCATTAATGAACACCTTTTCGCCTGCCAGGGATGATATCGGGTTCAATACAAAACAGACAGCCGCGCAGAAAAAAACGATCCCCCACAAAGTTTTCTTACCCATAAAAGCCTCCTTTGAAAAATTCGGTTTTGTCCATGTCTTCCGCAAAGTATGACATTAAAAATACCATCGAGCGAGCATAGAAAAAAACCTATCCTATGTCAAGCGGAAAGGACATGGCGAAGGGTGCCGGGAATCGTCGGCGAACAACGAACACGCATGAAAACATAATTCTTGACTTGTATGTCAATGTCCACTATGTCGAATAGCCGATTGAGCAGTAACAGCAGAAGCATATACAGAAAGGAGAGACTGCCATTATGGATTTCGGGGGAATTTTTCAATTGAAAAAGGATGGGGAGAGGGGGATCGTGACCTTTAATCTGGTGAACGAGACGATGAATACCTGGACCGAGGAAATGTTCATACGTTTCCGTGACGTCGTCGACTACCTGGAACAGGAGACGTCCCTCAAGGGTGTCATTTTCATGTCCGGTAAACCGAAGACCTTCCTTGCGGGGGCCAACCTGAACGTGGTCGCCCAGCTTGCGACGGAATCGCAGGTCCGGGAACTGCTCGATGAAGGGCACCAGGCGTTCAACAGGTTAAGCGCACTCCCCTTTCCGACGGTTGCCGCAATCAACGGTCACTGCCTGGGCGGGGGGCTTGAGTTCTCTCTCGCCTGCACCGCACGGATTGCCAAGGAGTCGCCCACCACCCTCATCGGGTTGCCGGAGTGCATGGTGGGTATCTTCCCCGGCGCGGGAGGGACGCAGCGGCTGCCCCGGTTGATAGGGTACGGCGCCATCGAGCTTATCCTGCGGGGAAAGATGCTGCCCGCTGCCAAGGCATTGGAGACGGGGATCGTCGACAGAATCGTGCCGGTAGAGGGTGATCTTCTTGAAGAAGCCAAGGTGCTTCTTGCAGCCGTTATCGACGGAACAGCGGAATTGAAAAGGCCGGAACAGGATTTTTCGCAGATTGATGACATCATGGAAATGGCCCGGCAGGGGGTTCTGAAGGCGACGAAGGGACGGGAGATCCCCGGTCCCATGCTGGCCATGAAGGCCATCCAGGATGGGGTGAAGGTCCCCCTTGAGGCGGGGCTCGCAATCGAAAAGGAATATTTCGTGCAGGCAGTCCTCTCGCCCGAGGCGAAGGGAAGTATCAACACCTTTTTCATCAAGACCATGACCGACAAACCGAAGGCGATGATGACAAAGGGATTCGAGCCCACCCCGCTGAAAAAGGCGGCGGTCCTCGGATTCGGAACCATGGGGCGGGGAATCGTAATCGATATCCTTCGACGAATGCAGTGCCCTGTCATCGTCAAAGACGTCCCGGAAGCCCTGGAGCCCGGGAAGGAATTTGTCAAAAAGATACTGACCGGGATGGCGGAGAAGAAGCGTCTCAAGGCCCCCGTGGAAGACCTGATGAACCTGATTACCGTGACATCGGAGTACACCGATGATTTCACGAATGTCGATATTGTGGTGGAGGCGGTTTTTGAAGACCTCAAGGTCAAGGAGCAGGTCTACCGGGAACTCTGTGCGGCGGTGAGCGAGGACTGCCTGATCGCCAGCAATACCTCTTCCATTCCTATTACCACCATGTCGCAATTCGTCACGCATGCCGAACGATTCGGCGGCATTCATTTCTTTTCGCCCGTGTGGAAGATGGAGCTCGTGGAGGTGATACGGGGTGAGAAGACGAGCCGGGATACCATCGATAATCTCCTGAATTTCACCAGCGCCATTAAAAAACGGCCCATCGTGTGCAACGATAATCCGGGATTCGTCGTCAATGCCCTCCTCTTCCCCTACCTGGTCAATGCCCTGAACTATCTTGAAGCGGGAAATTCCATCGAGAAGGTTGACGGTGCCATGGTCCGTTTCGGCATGCCCGTGGGCCCGATACGACTCGTAGATGAGGTGGGTATCGATGTCCCTTATAAAGCCCTTGTCGGCATGGGTATAGAACAGAAGTCACTCGGCAACGTGGTGAATGCCGGTCGATACGGCCTGAAAAAATCAGGGAAGGGATTTTTCCTGGCCGACGGGAGCGTCGATCCCGAAGCCCTGCCCCTTATCGCCGTCGGGGACAAGAAGGAAAAGGATGAGGAGGCGATTCAACGGGGACTGCTCACCGCAATGGTGGAGGTGGGAAAAGATCTCCTGGAGCGCAGGGTCATCGATGATCCCCGCATGATTGACGTGGGAATGATCTGGGGGACCGGTTTCCCTCCCGATAAGGGCGGTCCCATGAAATGGTCCGATCTCACCGGTCTGAGTGAAAAGCTCTTCGGGCGGACATTCTATTAAAACAGGACCAATTCCGTAAGGCAGTGCACGGACAGGGTATTGGAGTTCCGGCGATACGGAACTCTACCCTGCCCTGCATCAACCATCACAGGTGTTGTGTCGCTCGTTTCCCTGGTAAAGTCCGAGGAGATAGGGTTTCTGCGAAAGAAAGGCCATAGCCTGATTGCGTACCTCCTGTTCGGCATAATCGATGCTGTACCGGCAGGTCTGGTAATCGAAGGTGATGCTGCGGGCAAAATAAAGAGGTTTGAGTGCGTTGATGATATCCCCTTTCACCGTTTCCGCAGCGCCGTCGAAGAGGTAGATGAAGTTG
This sequence comes from uncultured Syntrophaceae bacterium, assembly GCA_964441165.1. Classification (GTDB taxonomy): domain Bacteria; phylum Desulfobacterota; class Syntrophia; order Syntrophales; family UBA2210; genus CAYTUH01. The sequence goes on along the minus strand of CAYTUH010000002.1, from coordinate 22,115 downwards.
TACACAAACTGGGACCAGAGCATGATATCAACGTCGAAGTAGTCCATTTCGAACATGTCCTTGATTTTCTGGTAGCCGTATGAACTGAGGTACCACTGTACCAGGTCATGATAGGTGTCGTATTCTTTGCGGCATTTCTGTTTCAGGTCCACGATGTCGATATACAGTTTCTGTGCCTCTTCCATCTTTTCCAGGCCGCAGAGTCGGACGGTTTGAACGTCCGTTTGCCATGCCGTCTTTTCTCCCCTTTTGAGCCATATCCCCATCCACTTTTTACGGTGCTGCAGAAGGACTGAAAAGAGCGTGTAGACCACTTCCTCAAACATGGTTCCCAGTTTGGGTGAACTGGCATTGTGAATTTTATTGCCGAGTCCCGTCTGGCAGATTCTGAAATCGCCAAAGAGGGCCGTCAGAGACATGAAAATATCGATTCCGTAATGGCGGATCATGTCGTTCCATTCCTGGGAACACCAGTGTCTGCACAGTTTCGATGAAAATGCAAAATCACCCCCGATGGGCTGACGGATATCGACACCGGCAAGTGAAAAAACCAGGGGATAGCAGAGGTGGTTGGTGATCGTTCCGTCAAACTGGTGCCGTGAATAGAGCGGCGTGACGAGGTCGTGCCCCTCTTCAACGGGACGGCCGAGATATTTGATCCATTCCGGTGTGATCGACCGGAGGTCGGCGTCGACGACGACGATCAATTCTGCCCCAACGTCGCAACAGAATGAGAAAAGATTCCAGAAATTATTCCCTTTTCCCGTTATTCCGGCCTCCGTCGCAATATATCGTCTGTCGATGCTTTCGGGAAAATCGGCGGAGAGAAAGGCCGTTTTTGTCCCATCGGGACTGTTATTGTCGCAGTTGACGACGACACATCGCTTGTCACCGAAATAGGCTGACAGTCCTTGGGCCGCCATCTGTGCCACATAGCCGATCGTATCAGCTTCATTATAGGAAGGAATTCCGACGACCACATCATACTGCTCATCCATGAACGGATCCTCCTTGAATGCACTGGATCTGCTGCTACCATACAGAACAGAAAAAGTTCCTTTGTCTGCGTCTGTCTGTAATCTAACGTTAACCTGCTGATTCTGTCAATTATTTTGTCGGTATCTTTTGTCGGTATCGGTGAGCGGAGCGCAGGCCGTGAAGCCTTCAGTCCGGATCAAACGCGTCGTCAGAGTCCGGTGAATGTCGATGATCGTTTGGAGATTCCGGAAGAAGAGGGGTGCGGAATTGTGAACGGCAGAGAAAATGAATGGTGGAGATGAGGGGGATCGAACCCCTGACCTCGGCATTGCGAACGCCGCGCTCTCCCAGCTGAGCTACATCCCCACAATTATGTTCCTTCAGGGCCGGCAATGATTGCCGACCGATCGAGAGAAAATCTACTATCACTTTGGGTTGGTTCTTTCAAGGAGAAAAACACGTTCTCCCTTCCGATTCCCTCAAGCAGGGATTCTCCTGACAATCGATGAAGTGAATACCTGCTCGGATCCTGCATGGATCGAGCCAGGGGCGATCCCCCGGTATCTCAGGTGAACACCTTGAGGTCTTGCGCCTGTTTATAATATTCGCGGGCCTTTTCATCGAGATTCTCCTCGGCACAGGATTCCATGAGACAGAGGTAGTAGAAGGGATTTTTCGGATCCGATTCGATTGCCCGCTCGAAGGCTGCGATGGCTTTCTCATGATGCCGATCCTTTGCAAAGGCCTTTCCCAGTCGATTGCAATAGACCCCCGCTCCGTGGGGATCGAGATCTATCGCCTTGTCATAGGCGCTTACTCCTTCATCAAAACGGCCTTGTTTGATGAGTGTGTCTCCCAGTGCGCAAAAGTAGAGCGGACTGTGTGGATTCAGGGCAAGCGATTTTCTCACCGCCCGTTCCGCATGATCGAATATATCCATCCCTAAATAGGCATTTGCCATTCTGAAATAAAATGAGGATGCGTCCAGCGGTTCCAGTGCGGCGGCCCGTTCGTATGCCCCTTCCCCTCTGGTGAAGTCACCCGAGGCGATATAGGCGTCTCCCAGTGCGCAGAATATGGAGGGGGCGTCGGGATCCGTCCGGGCGAGTTTTTCAAAGACTTCAATGGCCCGGTCAATTTTTCCCGCTTTCAGACAGGAATCGCCCAGTGTGACCAGAAGCGATACATCGTCGGGCTGTGCAGTCACAGCGCGTTCACAGAGATCGACCAGTTCTTCGAAATTTTCTTCACTCCGGAATATGCGCACCAACTCGTCGAAGGCAAATCCCGTGAAAGTTTTCCTGCTCAGTTCTTTTTCGAATAACCGCTTGAGAGCCGATATCGCATCGGCAGTCCTTCCACAGTCACGGTACGCCCAGGCAAGAGCCATCACGATCGAGTCATCATGTGGGTTCATCTCGTGGAGTTTTTCGTAGAGTTCGATTGCCTCGTCGTATCGCTGTTCTTCTATTAATTGTTCGGCAAGGTCACGGAAGTGCCTGCCCGTTTCATCTTCTGGCATATTGACATCCTTTTATTACACGATGACGCATGCGACCACCCGGTGTTTTCTCCTGCCGGATTCCAACGGTAACAGGGATTGCAGCAGATGCTGCCGCCACCCCTGTCCGTTGTCCGGGGAATTCGGATACGATCCGCAATCCCTCTGACTGCACAGGGTATAGTGTACGGGGCCATTTTTTAAATAACTCATTGTTTTGTTTCAATAAATATCATAAAAAGACTGAAATGTATAACATAAAATTGGCTCTTTTCACAGCTTTCTTTTCTGTAACACACTCTTCGGGCATTGTTCAAAGGAGGAAATCTTCGGAGAGGTGTTCTCCGGGACAGGGCATGCACCCCAATCGTGAAGATCGTTCCGGGATAAATGGATTTACCGCTGTGGAGGGTAAGGACAAACTGTTTCGAGCACACTCCGGGCTTTTGAGGCTAACTGTTTGATACGGAAGAGAGATTAGGCACCAGTGCGCTATCGGCGACCGGTGAAAAGGAGGTATGGTCACTATGTGCTTGTATTAAGACTTGATATCTGATAGTTCAGCAAAATTATTGTACGTTTTTGTGCGAAAGCTCATATCCTGACTTGCTGTGAAAAAAAGACATGTTACAAGCTCTGCAAGATGCGGAAAACTACTTCGGTACCGTCGGCATTCCCCTCACGCTGGTCTATGTCATTATACTGGTGCTGTGGCAGCTGCGGAGACGCATTCCGGCCTTTCACGTCTGGTCGGATCGGGTCGCAACGGATCTGCACCTTACTCCCGGCATCGACGCACGGAAAATACTCGTTGCCTTTTTTTCACTCTGTGCGGTGGGAGCTTATATCTACTGTTACTCCTGCAGCAAACTTCCCGGTCAAAACGCGTCTCATGATGCATCCTTTTTCCATGTCGTTGTCTCCTTTACCATCCGCGTCTATCCTTATTTTATTGTTGGATGTGTCCTTTCGGGCTTGATTGAAAAAGTATTCAGAAAAAACAGCATGTGGCTTCCCCGCAGCATGGCAGGTGCCGGCATCCTCGCATCAGTTCTCCCGGTCTGCTCCTGCGCGGCCGTTCCTTTTTCCTACAGCCTGATTGCCGCGAAACGGATCAGGCTCGCCGGGATCGTTACCTTCATGATGGTCGTGCCGGTTCTCAATCCCTTCGTCATCGTTTTTGCCCAGGGCGTTCTGGGATGGCGGTATGTCATATATCGAATTGCCGCGATATTTCTGCTTGCCATGATTACGGGGGTTCTTGTCGAGCATTTCCTGGGTGAGCCGGAGCCCGGTGTTTCCGGGACGGCATGTTTTTCCTGCAAGGGCTGCAGTGCCGGCGGTGCCGTGATGAACAACGCCGAATCCTTTGTAGACGCCGCTTACAATCTCATGATCTTTCTGACGCCCTATATGATTGTCGGGATAATAATCGGCACATTCTTTTCAGTGTATATTCCGCACCATATTGTCGGGACCTATCTCAATTCCACATTCTCGGGGTTGTTTTTGGCGGTACTGATAGGTTTGCCGGTATTTCTCTGTTCCGGCGAAGACGTGTTGATTCTTGCTCCCATCATGCAAATGGGGTTGCCCATGGGGCATGCCATTGCCCTTACCATCGCCGGTAATGGAATCTGCTTCTCTTCCATCGCGTTACTGGTCCCGCTGTTTGGAAAGAAGGCGACCATCTGGATCGTCTCATCCTTTTTTGTCGGATCAATCCTGATCGGTCTGGCAATCAATCAACTGGATATATTCCTCCCGATGCTGATGAAGTAGTCTCGCCGGCGTAAAAACCTCTTCACAATTCCCTCGCATGCAGGATAAAAAAAAGGTTGCAACTTTTTCAGCTGCAACCCCTTGATTTTCCATGGTGCCGGAGCTCGGATTCGAACCGAGATGAGCATAAGCCCGGGGGATTTTGAGTCCCCTGCGTCTACCAATTTCACCACTCCGGCAGTGCGGACGATTATATAGCCGGTCCTTCAATTGTCAAGAAAATTATCGTGTATTATATTGCCGGCAATCTTCCGATACACCAGTGGGTGATAAAAAACGCAGGATCGGTTCGATCCTGCGTTTTCTTGAGAGGAGAGAATATATTTTTTCTTATGATTTGCGCCTTCGTACACATCCCCCCAGAATGATGAGGCCCAGCCCAAGGAGGAGCAGCGTGGTCGGCTCGGGAACCGTCACTTCCGTATCGGGGACCAGTACCCAGGCGAGCCCGTCGATCGTCCTGGCGTTGCCGTCGGCAACCGGGGCCGTCGTATCCTGGCCGAAACCACTGTTGTATGCATATACTTTTGTGGCGCCGTCCTGGCCGTCCTTGGCGTAGAAATCACCCCACATGGGCTCACGGTCGGTGAGAATGATTATTGAAAAGACGAGCGGATCATAGTTTGCGATATCCGGGGCATCCCACTTGATTCCGTACAGGTCTCCCTCGCCGCCGGGCTCCAGGTCGACATCGGGCATGCCGGGGTTGGAACCTGAACTGCCCGTTGATTCATACCACTTCGGTGCGTCGGGATCGATGATCAGATTCTGGGAACCTGTCGAGGGATCCGTACCCGTGGCCGTGTATTGAAACCCCGGGAAATTCTGAGAGACCTCGATAATGCTGTGACTGATGGCTTTTGCAGGGACAGTAAAAGTATATTCATATTTCCACTCGCCCGTGCCGTTCTCCTGATAGACGGACCATTCCAGAGTGGAATAGTTTGAGGTTCCACTTTCCCAGTCCCAGCTTGCCGTGGCGACGAGCGTGCCGTCACCGATGCTGCTGGTAATGTTGCCCTGGTACTGCAATATATATGAACCCCAAGAAAGGGAGCTTATGCCGGTGAGCAGAACTGCGGCCACTAAAAGTATAGTTATTTTTTTACACATCGTACCACCTCCTCTATCTTTTAAAAAAACATGCAAAATTGATACCAGTCGTTGCCGCAGGTCAAGTGGATGCAAGAACGATTGCAATTGCTCAATTATATTAATTTATTTTTACCCGATCTCGTTGGCTTTATCCCGTAAAACGTAACCAGGGCCGGTGACATTGTAAAGTATTCCGACAGGTATGGAGCAGAATCGGAGATCTGTCCTATAAAAATAATGTTATCAGCGAAATACCCCAACCTCCCCCTGTGTAAAGTATTCCGACAGTGGTCGGCACCGGCAGCGTATCCGCGGTGGAGCGAGTGCATCTTTCGATATGCAATTTGTATTACCTTTTCCCGGCGACGATCCGGTGTTAAACGCGAAAAGTCCTTTCTCGCACAAAAAATCCCCCTTTGATGGAAAGGCTCTTTTATTTGAGAGTAAATTATGATAATTTACTCTAACTAAATTAAAATGAATATCTTCAATAAACCTAAGAATTGTAACAAAGAAGGGGTTGCTGTTTTTTGAATTAAATTATGATGCTCTCAAATTATTAAGGAGATGTGTTAATTTAGTTCATAAAAAATTGGAGAATTTTTTAGCCCTGAAGAGGATATTCAACCGCCCACTGTATTGATGGGCGGGCTTCTCATTCATCCGCCGTCTCCGCTTCTCGTAGCGATATCAATCTTTCGTCGCTCGGAATCCTGTGCCTGACTTGCCCGTACGTTTCTGTAGATTATTCCCGTTCATTCCGGATGTTCAGGAATTACAAGGGATAGCTGTTTCCTTGGAGTATAGCATTATCGAGAGCGTCATACTTTTCATGCGGGGGGTGTGAAAAATCATGCCGCTGTCACAGGGGACGATGCCCCTCAAGATAACGTCATACATGTAAAGGAGAGCCCACAATGACCTTCTTCACTGATTGGAAACGTGCCGTACTCTTTGTGTTAATCATACTGGTCGGTTGCGGAAGTCCTGAATCGAGAAGAGAAAAATTTTATGAAAAGGGTAACGAGTTCCAGCAAAAAGGCGAGTATACGAAGGCGATCCTGAATTACCAGAACGCGATCAAAATCGATCCTACCTTCGGTGATGCCTACGCTGCACTGGGCATGTCCTTTCTGAAAGTGAACAATATTGAGAAGGCCCATGGGGCGCTGTCGAAAGCGGTCGAGATCGATGCCGGCCTGATGGATGCGCAGCTTGCGCTGGGTGAAATCTATCTCCTGGGCAAGCAGAAGGAGAAAGCCCTCGAAAAGGCGGAACTGGTGCTCTCTCAAAATCCCTCAGATGACGAGGCTCTCATACTGAAGGCAAAATGCCTGATGCTTGCCGGAAAGGACGTCGAGGCGGAGGCGATCCTCGAAACACTCATCACGGGCATGGGGGAGGGGGAGAAGGATGACCCTTATCTTCTCATGGCGTCCCTGAGGCTCAAACAGAGGGATGCCGCCGGTGCTGAAGAGATCCTGCGTACGCTTCTGAATCGAAATGCGGGCAACATGCGGGGGAGGATGCTTCTCATCAGGATCCTGGAAAGTGAGAATCGCCTTGTCGACGCTGAATCGGAGTATCAGGCCCTGGTTCGCGAAGAAGCCGATTCGGATCGTTCAAAGTTGCTTCTTGCAGGGTTCTATAATCGAACGGGACGAGAAGAAGAGGCGGAAGAGATCTTGAAAGAACTGGTTACGCTCAGGCCTGACGATCTGGCGCTGCGCCTCAAAATGGCCCAGTTTTATGCCGCTGACGAACGGGACGAAGATGCCGTCGTGGTGCTGCAAAGAGCAATCCGGGATTTCCCTGCCGAATTTGCCCCCTATGCATTGCTGGCGCGGAAGCGAATTGAAGAAAAGCGGACGGACGATGCCGTGAACCTGTTGAATCAATTCGTGACCACGGCAAAGAGCGGTCCGGCGGTACTCCAGGCGAAGCTATTTCTGGCCGACATTTACTATAAAGACGGAGCATACAATCGCACCATGGAAATTGTGGATGCGGTACTGAAGGAGAATTCAAAAGACGTGGCTGCCCACACATTGAAGGGGAATGTCCTTTTTACAAGGAAGGATTACCTGGGGGCCATCGCGGAATTCCGAACCGTTCTGCAGGAAAAGCCGGAAGACATCATCGCATTGCTGAGCCTCGCAAAATCACACCAGTTGCATGGCGACGTCGAAATCGCGAAAGACCTTTACCGTCAGATTCTGTCCCGCAATCCCGATGTGAAGGATGCGCTTCATGCCCTCGGCGACATGGCGCTCAGGGAAAAGAATGCCGAATCGGCGCGTCACTACTATTCGCGTCTTTTGGAGTTGGAACCGGACTCTCCCCTCTCTCACCTGAAAATGGGTTTTGCCTGCATCCTGGAAGAGGATGAACATGGCGCCGAGTCCTTTTTCGAAAAGGCCCTGGAAAAGGATGTCAATTATGTCCCTGCCCTCGCTCAGATCGTGAGTCTGAAAATTCGAAGGAACGAACTGGAAGCGGCGAAGCAGCGGGTTCAACGCCAGATCGAGCAGAGCCCCCAAAACCCCGCCTATTATATTTTAATGGGAAAAATCTATGCCATCGAAAAAGACCTGTCCGGTGCGCGCGCTTTTTTTGAGAAGGCCTTTGAAGTTGACCCCGATAATCTGAACGCCCTCTTCAATCTCGCTCAGCTCGAAGAATCAGAGGGTTCCCTCGACAAGGCCCTGGAACATTACCGCAGCATAGAAGCAAAAACCCCGGGGAATGCATTAGTGTCCCTCATGATTGCTATCCTTCTCGAACAAAAGGGGGAACTTCAGGAAGCCGAGACAATATACGAGGACATACTGTCCCTGAACCCCGGGAACATCATTGCGGCGAATAATCTGGCCTTCTATCTGGCGGAACATGAATCGACGCCTGAAAACCTTGAGAAAGCGGAAGCACTTGTCGAACCATTCATCGAGAAATACCGGGCGAATCCGGCCTTGATGGACACGGTGGCCTGGATACAGTACCGGAAGGGAGAGTTCGCAAAAGCGCGGGACCTGTTGGCGGCTTCATATGGTGAAGGTACGGACAACCCCGCCATCAACTATCATCTGGGAATGATATTCCTGCGACTTGACGAGCCTGAGAAAGGAAGGAAGTATCTGCAGCTTGCCATGGAGAGTGGTGAGCGTTTCCCAGGGTATCGGGATGCCGAATCGGCATTGAGGAGGCTGTCCCAATAGGGGGTGAGGCACCCACTCACGGGATTTGGATACTATATCTTGGGGAATGTGAGAACATTATCAAAGGAGATGCGGCGGATGGAAAAGAAGGTGATACTTTATGTCCTGGTGGCAGTAGTATTGACAGTGAACATGCCCATTGCAGCGGCACAGGAAGAGGTCTACAGACTCGGACCCGGTGATGTCCTGGAAATTTCCGTCTGGAAGGATGAGGAACTTTCACGTCAGATTATCGTCCCCCCCGATGGGATCATGTCATTCCCTTTGATCGGCGATGTCGATGTGACGGAGCTTTCCGTGCCCGAACTGCGCGACGTGGTCTCAAAAAAGTTGAGCGAATACGTACCTGACGCCGAGGTGACCGTCATGCTCCTGAGCGCGAACAGCCTGATGGCCTATGTTGTGGGAAAGGTAAACAGTCCCGGGCAGTTTCCCATCACGATGCGGACAGATGTCATGCAGATCATAGCCATGGCCGGTGATTTGAATACCTTCGCCTCGTCGGGCAGTATCCTGATCCTGCGACGGCACGAGGACGGCGCGAAAAGCTTCCCCTTTGACTATGACGAGGTGAAGAAAGGAAAACATCTGGAGCAGAATATTATTCTCAGGCGAGGAGACATCGTGGTGGTGCCGTGAAACAAATGATACCTCGCATAACGTGCATGTTTCAGAGTCCGGCAAATCCGGACAATGAGGAATGTTCATGCGTATGAGATACCCCCTTGTTTTATCCATCCTCTTCGTATGCATTTCCGCTCTGCCGTTGCATTCCGCCGAGATAACGGTAACGCCGTCGGTCGGCCTCAAGGGAGAATACAACGATAATGTCGATTTTACGGAAACCGACAGGATTGACGACTATGTAGGGACGGTGAGTCCCGCGGTGAACTTCAATTATGCGGTGGACCGTTTCAGCCTGACCAGTCAGGCCGGAGGCGACTTCATCTTCTATGCGCGCGATGCGGCGCGCAATGAAAACAGGGGACGGTTCAATATCGACGGGATACGGGAGATTCAGGAACGCATCACTTTCTCCGCCAATGCCGGTTATGCGAGGGATTCCACCCTCGATTCTCTGCTGGAAGAAACAGGAATCGTCGAACGGCGGTCCGACCGCGACAGATACCGTGCCGGATGTGGGCTGAATGTCCGAACCGGGGAAACATCAAGTATGACGATTAGTTATGATTTTTCTCGAAGCACCTATGAATTCAGGGAATATGCCGATTCCGAGAAGCAGGATGCCGGCCTTTCCTATCAGTACGGCTTCAACAGCGGCCGGGATACCCTGACGGTTTCGACGTCCTATGGGCTGAACGATTCCGACCGGAGCGTGACCGATAATTACGGTCTGTCCGTCGGACTCAATCACCAGATTTCCGAGACCTTGCGAGCCGCCATAAGCGCTGGTGTGCGTTACGCGGTTATCGATTCAGTGTCGCGAGAATCCGAGGAAAACTGGGGATGGACAGCTAATGTGGACTTGGGAAAATCATGGCAGCGGGTTAAAGCCAATCTGGCATATTCGCGAGACCTCGATTTTTCCGCCGAGGGGGATACTGTCGAGGTTAATCGGCTTTCCCTTATCCTCTCGGCCATGCTTACCCGGCAGCTCGACCTCCAGTGTTCCGGATCTCTCTATCGTACCAAGAGCGTCGATTCGTGGAGTGAACGAAACACCAAACATCTCGAGATTTCGCCTTCACTGTCCTACAGACTGACTCAGGATCATTCCCTGAAAGTGTTTTACGCTTATTCTCGTCAGAACGACAAGTCCTTTGGGAGAGACAGAACAATGGACAGGAACCGGGTCTTTCTGATCCTGAATTTCAATTTTCCGATGCGGGTATGAATCATATGACAAAAAGAAGGGTGCTGTAGGGATAGAGGTCGATGTGCCGGCAAGGGATAGGTAATAGGTCCAGGAATTATTACATAAGGGGGAGAAATGACGACTATCGGGGATATCAAGAGATTGATCAGACGGAGGAGCCTGATTTTTGTGTTGTCCGCCATACCGGTCTTTATCGGTGCCGTGGTGATTGCCTTTGTCCTGCCGCCCATCTATGTCGCCAAGTCGACCATTCTTATCGAGTCGCAGCAGATTCCCGAGGAGTATGTCAAGTCAACGGTGACCGGCTATATAGAGGAGCGGCTTCAGACCATTACGCAGCGGATTCTGAGTCGTTCCAATCTCCTCAATATCATTAACCAGTTTGATCTCTATCCTGAATTGAGGAAAAAGTACGCCACCGAAATCGTAATCGATAAGATGCGAAAGGACATCAATCTTGAGACGATTCAGGCGCAAGAGGGAAGGCAGTCATCAACAATAGCGTTTACCCTTTCCTATGAAGGCGAGAGGCCGCCTGTTGTTCAGAGAGTCGCCAATGTTCTCGCCTCCCTCTATCTTGAAGAAAATTTGAAGAAGCGGGAAAACCAGGCCACCCGTACCACCGAATTTCTGCAACAGGAATTGAACGATCTCAGGGAACAAATTGGGGGATATGCAAATCAACTAAGTGAATTCAAGAAGATTCATATGGGCGAACTTCCCGAACACAGCGCTGTGAACATGCAGGCGATAGAGCAGCTGAACAGAGATTTTGACCAGCTATCTCTGCAGATCAGTATGCTGCAGGAAAGAAAAGTCTATCTGGAAGGACAGCTCGCATCGCTGGAATCGGGAGCGTCAGGGGGCGGGAAAGGAGAATTCACCGCCAGTCCGAATGACCGGATAGAATCGCTGCAGCTTGCATTGATCAATCTGAAATCGAGTTTATCGGAAAAACACCCCGATGTGATCAAATTGCAGAAAGAGATCAAAGAGCTCGAAGCTCATGCCAGAGGAGAAACGGGCGCTGGTGAAAAAGAAAAACGACTCACAGGATTGCAGGAACAATTGGCAACGATGAGCACCTCATTAGGGTCGAAACATCCCGATGTGGTCAAACTTTCAAAGGAGATAGATGTCTTATCCCGGGAACTGCAGGCATCAGGAAAAGAAGTTACGACAGCGGTCTTCTCCTCCCAGAAAGAGGAAAGGCCGGCCTATGTGAGTCTCCGCACGCAATTGGACACGACGATTCTGGAAATTGAGGCGTACCTGAAAGAAAAGAACGAAATCAAAGAAAAAATAGCCCTTTATCAGCAGCGGATCGAGAAAACACCGATGATTGAAAAGGAATATTACGGGATTATTGGGGATTATACGAATGCAAAGGAAAAATATAATGAGATCATGAGTAAGCTCCTGGAAGCAAGGGTGGCGCGGGGGATGGAGGAAACGCAGCATGGGGAGCGCTTTGTGATCATAGAGTCGGCACATACGCCGGAAGCCCCCTCAAAGCCGAATCGAATCAGAATCATCGTCATGGGGTTGTTCCTTGCCATCGGGTTGGGTGGTGGCCTTACGTTACTTCAGGAAAACTTCGATCATTCAATCAAAACACCGCACGAAATTGGTGCACTCACCCCACTTCCGTTGCTCGCCGCGATTCCTTTAATCGTGACCGACGCGGAAGTTACGCGGAGACGCCTTCGCGCAACCCTTTTTACGGTACTGACAAGTGGTGGTCTCATTATGGCGTTATTGGTGGTACATTTCTTCTACATGCCCCTGGACATAGTATGGTTGAACGTGCAGAGAACATTAATGATACAATTTTAGGCTTCTTCTCTCGCAGCACGGATAGAACGATTTTTGAAATACACACACGCGAATAAAGGAAGGCGATGCCATGAGTAAATTAAGAAAGGCCTTGGAAAAAGCGAAAGACGCACGAAAAGAGCGCAGTGAAAATCCACTTACATTTGAAAATGTGGCCGTCGATGGATCTCGTCGCCGCTCGCCGTCGCACATGGAATATGCGTCAATGGACAATGAGTTGGACTTCCTCACTGCGAATGCACAGATCAAAGGCCTGGACTTTCGCAATCTGGAGAAAAACCGCATCATCTCAGTCTGTCATGGAAACATCATCGCAGACCGGATAAAGATTCTCCGCACGCAGATCATGCATGCCATGAATGAAAATAACGAAAACACGCTGATGATCGCCAGTGCCAAAAATGGAGAGGGAAGAACGACAACGGCCATCAATCTTGCCATCGCCCTCTCGCAACAGATGGATAGAACCATACTTCTTGTGGATGCCGATTTGCGAAACCCGTCGATCCATAGACTCCTGGGATTTGATGTTGAACAGGGTCTTGCGCATTATTTAAAAGGTGATGCTGCTCTGTCGGATATCGTAATCGATCCGAAAATCCCCCGACTGAACATTATCTCCGGTAGTGTCCCGATTCAGAATTCGTCGGAACTTCTGGATACTGAGCCAATGAAGATACTGATTCGCCGGATAAAAGAGCGATATGACCGGTTGTTCGTCATTTTCGACAGTCCCCCGCTCTTGACAAGTGCCGATTCCCTTGTCCTGGCCCGGTATATGGATGGTATTATAATGGTGGTTGAATCGGAGAAAACGCGTAAGGATGATTTTGAGCGGGCAATGGAACTTCTGAAGGGACGACCGATTATGGGAACGGTACTGAATAAAGTGCGGGATTAATGTGAGTCATGTATGAATCATTTTACGGGTTCCGGGAAAAGCCCTTTGATCTGACACCGGACCCCAATTACTTTTATATGAGTCAAAGTCATGAAGAAGCCTACGCGCATCTTGAATATGCGATCATGGAAAACAAGGGCTTTGTCGTCATTACCGGAGAAATCGGATCGGGCAAAACAACCCTGCTCAATCTCTTTCTGAGAAAACTGAAACCGGACATTGAGATTGCCTTCATAAGCCACACTATCATACAACCAACGCAGTTCCTCAAAATGGTCTGCCAGGAATTTGATCTTGCCGTGAATGGCAAGGATAAATCACAACTGATAGGTATGTTTTACAACTTTTTGCTCGGTAAATACTCCGAGAAGAAACGTGTCGCCCTGATCGTCGATGAATCACAGAATCTCTCCGATAAAACACTTGAAGAAATTCGTCTGCTTTCAAACCTTGAATCCGATAAGAACCACCTTATCCAGATCTTCCTCATCGGGCAGCCCGATTTAAAGATCAAGCTCAGAAAACGGCATCTCGAACAACTCCTGCAGCGCGTAACCGTATACTGGCATCTGACCGGCCTTTCCGGGGACGAAGTGACACAGTACATCAATCACCGCATGTGGGTGGCCGGGGCTCGAAACCTGGAAATATTTGACGACGATGCGGTTCAGGCCGTCTATCACTATTCAGGAGGACTCCCGCGCCTTGTCAACATTCTCTGTGATGCCGCCCTGGTTCACGGGTTTGCGGAGGAACGGTCGATCATCGGGAAGGACGTGATAGAAGAAGTGGTGAAACTCCGAGATATCGGAGATGTTCTTCCACGAGAAAAGCAGTCCGGCAGGAGTTCACATCGACATATTGCCAATAAAGTGAGTCTGGTGAAAAGGATGGACGAGTTGGAGAGGCGGATCGACGTACTTGAGAATATGTCCGGTAATCTGAATAAGAGTATGGAATTGCTCACCGCCGCTCTGGGGAATTTCACCTCATCCGAAAAGGAACGGGATGCAATGATACTTGAACTCACCCAGGGATTACGGAACTGCATGGAAAACAGAATCAAATTGCTTCATGAAATCAATATCCTGAAAAATAAGAGTCAAAAAATACATGTTCAGCCGCCTCTCGTCGACGAGGACGACCCTTCCCAAAGGATCTGAAAAGAGGCGGTGGCAGCCGTCAAATCACCTGATTTTTCACTGCCAATATTACAATGCGATGAAGTGGTTTTTAGTGGTGCGAGTGGATAGAATAGGGTGCAAAGTTATAGTTTAGTATAGTCAAAATCAAATGCAGGCATTACGAAAAACCATATTAATACAAAAAGTTGTCAATTTTTTATTGACTTTGTATTAAAACTTCTTTATTCTGAAAACTCTTTTTCAATATGGCAGTACCTTTTAACAATTTAAACGTAACTGTTTGATTTTCAACATGCAACTGAAAGCCTATACATTTTTGGGGGTATGTATAGGTTCAGATAAATCAGATTGAAAATATGTTTAATTTGTTTCCGTAATTGTCACCATAAGGTGCACAAATATAATCTCTGTTTCTAAAATTGAATATACAAAGACAAGGCTCAAGATCAGAAAGCAATACAGTACTTGTTGCGCGAATGCAGAAAAGATGGACGTAGCGCCACGGTTTGACGATTGAAGAAATGAGTTGTTGCGTGTCCCGGGCCTTCAGTCAAGGATATAAATATAATACCCCGGTAGGACTTTATCGGGTGGCTTTACAACCACGGTTCTTTTATAGCAGAAAGTTGAAAGACGAATTGTCAAGGAGGCGTTCCGTATTACCCTGAATCGACAGGTTGATCCTGGCGATGGTTCGCCTGCAATTCAATCCGGAACTGTAGATTGGTTTTTCATCTTCTCCGGGCTTCCGTTTTCTGGAAGGGAAAGTTGTATATTCAAATTCAGAGACAACAGCAGAATCGTTATCCATAATCATTTCATCTTGGAACGGTATGTTGGTACGTTGAAGCATACTATAATTCCAGTGTCTTTTGTGAATCACACGCAGTGAAACCTGAAGGTATTCCTGGCTGAGAATTATGTGGCACTGATTCGCGGCAGAGGGCATCCCTTTCTTTTTTCCGCACTCTCTCAATTCCTGCATGAGAGGGAATTACGCGTTATCCTTCTATTGTAATGGCCGTTCTCACATCTCGTCGTCCAATCGCATGCAATTTGATACTTCCCTGATCCGCAAGAATTCCAGTGCGCAGGGGGTTGTACGCCCAATCTGTCAATTAGAATCATTTGTGTATCGAGACCATGAATTAAATGTCTGGGACATCGGTGATTGTCCCGGAATACGTTTTTATCGCAGGGTTTTGTGATAAATGATGAGACTAATTCAAGAAATAAAAAGAAATAATATTATTTCGAACGGTCATGCCTATCTTGACCTCCGGCTGCATGACGAAGATTATTTCCGGGATATGCTTCGTCTGGAGAGAAAGCGAACGGAGCGGTCGGCCCGGCCCTTTCTTCTAATGTCTATTGACATTCGGGATGTCAGTGATGAGTGTAGGAAAAAAATAGTAAAAAAGATAGCAGATCAATTGTCCTGCACGACACGAGAGACTGATGTAAAGGGGTGGTATTCAAAGGGGACGGTCATCGGAATCCTTTTTACCGAAACGGGTGAACGAAACGAAACAGTTCACAGCACCATATCATGCCGCATAAAAACTTCTTTGTCCGCAGTACTGGAAAAACAATATGTCGACCAGATCAAGTTTTGCGAATCCTGGTTTCCTGAGAGGGATAACGGGGGCAGTGGAACGGGATCGGTAAAGCTTTTCTATCCCGAGGCGGTCAGGAAGAACAGTCACGGCAATATATCCTATTGCATGAAACGATTCATGGATGTTGCCGGAAGCCTTGTGGGCCTCGTCATTTTCTCTCCCTTTTTACTTGTCGTACCAATCCTGATCAAGATTTCCTCGAAGGGGCCGATATTTTTCAGGCAGGAACGTGCAGGGTTTCTGGGGCAACGATTTACCTTTCTGAAATTCAGAACCATGTACGAAGACTGCAGCCCCCGCTGCCATCAGGAATATGTCAGACATCTTATCAATGGTGAAGGTGATGGTGCGATTGGACCACGAGGCATTTACAAGATGAAGGATGATACGAGAATCACCAGCCTCGGCCGGTTTTTACGAAAATCGAGCATCGACGAACTACCGCAATTCATCAATGTACTGAAAGGCGATATGTCTCTTGTGGGACCGCGACCTCCCATACCCTATGAGTGTGACCACTACAAACTCTGGCACATGAGACGTATCATTGAAGTTAAACCTGGTATTACGGGACTCTGGCAGGTCAACGGCAGAAGCTCCTGTAGTTTCGATGAAATGGTACGCCTGGACCTTAAATACATTCGGGAATGGTCTCTCTGGCTTGATATAAAGATCATTATAAAGACGCCCTGGGTCGTCTTGCTTGGTAAAGGCGCATATTAGAGATGCAAGGGAGGGAAAAATGCTTAGGATTGCAGTCATTGGTTACGGTTACTGGGGTCCTAATATAGTCCGTAACTTCAGTATTGCCGAGGGATCGGAAGTCGTCTGCATCTGTGATTGTGACAAGGAACGGCTCCGCAAGGCAGGAAAGTCATATCCTCATGTCAAGCTGTCGTCGGATTGTGACGACGTTCTTACTGCCGTCGACATCGATGCTGTCGCAATCGTGACTCCGGTATTTACCCATTATCAACTGGCAAAAAAGGCTCTTGAAAACGGGAAACATGTTTTCATTGAGAAACCCTTTGCTTCAACTGTTGCCCAGGCAAAAGAGCTTATCGATCTGGCCGAAAAAAAGCACCTCACGATTATGGTCGATCACACCTTCCTTTTTACGGGTGCGGTAAAAAAAATCAGGGAAATCATTTCGGAAAATGTCTTGGGGAACCTCTACTATTTTGACTCCACACGGGTGAATCTCGGCCTTTTTCAGCATGATATTAATGTCTTGTGGGATCTGCTTCCCCACGATTTGTCGATCATGGATTATGTCATTGACGAGAATCCGCGAGCGATTGTCGCCACGGGTAGTGCGCACCTGAATTCCCATGAGGATACCGCCTTCGTGACCGTCTTTTTCTCCAACAGTATGATCGGCCATTTCAATGTCAACTGGCTCTCTCCGGTGAAGGTCAGGAACATATTGATCAGCGGCGACAAGAAAATGCTGGTCTGGAACGATCTCGATGCCGATGAAAAGATAAAAGTGTACGATCGCGGCGTTCACGTGAGTTCCAGGGAAAGTATTCATGACCTCCTGGTCAACTACCGCTCCGGGGATGTCTGGATCCCCAGGATTGACCGGATGGAAGCGCTGGCGGTGGAGGCGGATTATTTCATCGAATGCGTGATGAACGGGGTAACTCCGGTAAACGACGGACAGGCAGGGTTGAGAGTCGTGCAGCTACTGGAGGCGGCAACGCAATCGTTGAGGCAAATGGGAAGGGCCGTGAATGTATGAAGACCTTTCAGTCAATTACCGATGATGTGAAGCTCGGCAGCAATGTAAAGTTATCACAATATATCAATCTGTACGGGTGTTCCATTGGTGATCACTCGAAGATCGGCGCCTTCGTTGAGATTCAGAAAAATGCGAAGATCGGCAGCAATTGCAAAATTTCAAGCCACACCTTCATCTGCGAAGGAGTGGTGATGGAGGATAATATCTTTGTAGGACACAATGTGACGTTTATCAATGACACATATCCCCGAGCCACGAATCCCGACGGCTCATTGCAGTCTGAAGCGGATTGGCAGGTTGAACCGACAATGGTGAGGAGGGGTGCTTCCATAGGATCAGGTTCCACAATCCTGAGTAAGGTGACCATCGGTGAAAATGCAATCATAGGAGCCGGTAGTGTTGTCACGAAGAGCGTGCCGCCGAATACGATTGTCGCCGGTAACCCCGCGAGAGTGCTGAAAACGATACAAGAACTGCCGTACTGAGAGTTCGGACTTTCATCAGGGAGGGATTGACGTGCGCGTACCGTTTCTTGATCTGAAGTTGCAGTATGAATCAATACGAGACGAGATAAACGAAGCCATTACCAGGGTTATCGACGAAACAGCCTTTGCCGGAGGGCCCTTTGTCGAACAGTTTGAAAAGGATTTCGCTACCTTCTGTCACTGTAAATATGCCGTGGCCGTCGGGAGCGGAACCGAGGCGCTCTGGATCCCGCTTATCATGCTCGGAATCGGTCCCGGCGATGAAGTGATAACCGTACCGAATTCATTCATCGCCACTGCCGAGGCAATCAGTTTCTGCGGTGCCACACCCGTCTTTGTCGATGTATCACCCCATACGTATACCATGGACCCTTCCCTGGTCGAGTCGGCCATTACTTCGAAGACCAGAGCAATTATTCCCGTTCACCTTTTCGGCCAGATGGCTGACATGGATCCGATCATCGCGATTGCCGAAAAATACGGGCTTCCTGTCATCGAGGATGCCTGCCAGGCCCATGGGGCCCTTTACAAGGGAAAGCAACAGGCGGGGGCAATGGGAGATGCGGGTGCCTTCAGTTTCTATCCGGGCAAAAATCTCGGTGCCTACGGTGAAGGCGGAGCCATCGTGACAAATAACGAAAATCTGGCACATGCGATGAAGATGTTTCGCGATCATGGTCAGACGGTGAAATATCAGCACACAATGGTGGGATGGAACGCCCGTATGGACGGCATTCAGGGCGCCATCCTGAGCACGAAATTGAAACATCTTACGTCATGGAACGAAAGCCGAAGAAAAAACGCCCGTTTATATAACGACCTTTTGTCAGGAACGGACGGTATCATACCGCCGCAGGAAGCTGAATATACACACCACATCTATCACATTTACGCGATTCGGACAAACCACCGCGACGAACTTCTGAAAGGACTTGCAGAGAAAAGCATATATTGCGGCATTCACTACCCCCTTCCCATTCATCTGCAGGATGCCTACAGGCATCTTGGACTAAAACGGGGGATGTTTCCCATAGCCGAAAAATGTGCTGATGAATTCCTCTCACTTCCCATGTATCCCGAGCTTTCTCATGTTCAAATCGCACATGTTGCTCAAGAGGTGAGGGCGTTTTTTCAGGACTGACACCGAATGGTCGGGTCATGCCTGATGGACAGTTGCATCGGTATCTTTTCGGATCATGGCGTGCGGATTTAGACGGTCAATGTAACCGAGGGGGCGAAGCTGTATCATCTGGCCGTAAAAACGAGCAGAATAGTCCCGACGTTTTTATCAAGCCTCGTTGTATCATTACTCCGCCAATCAAACACATCAAATGACAAGCCGGACTTGATCCGGCATCCAGCCGAATCCCGGATCCCTGCCTTCCTGAGCAAGGCAGAGTTGTCACATATGTTGATGAAGGAATAATCACTCAAAGATGAACGGATATTCAGCAATTTTTTCCTGTCATGAAAAATATGACCGATAGAGGGGTTCGCATCGAGATTGTCAATCCTGCCGATTGTAATGGGTGGGACACAATAATAGAGGGACACCGGGACGCCGGTTTCTTCCTTACTTCTGCCTGGGCCGTTACATTGAGTGCGTCCTACCACTACAAGCCCCTCTACTTTTCCCTGTTCCAGAATAGACGACTGAGGGGGGTGATTCCTGTGATGGAAGTTGACAGCATTCTTACAGGCAGACGAGGAGTCTCCTTACCTTTTACCGACTATTGTGAACTCATAATGGAGGACAAAGAGCAATTTAACGATGTCTTCAGTCGGATAATAGCTTATGGGAAAGAAAGAAGGTGGAGATATATTGAATTGAGAGGCGGCTCTCACTTTCTTGAAGACGAGAAACCATCGCGTTATTACTATGGCCATACTATCGAACTCACAGGTGATGAAAAACAGATATTCAGCAGTTTTAGAGACAATATGCAGAGAAATATACAAAAAGCGAAAAAAGCGGGCGTCACGATCAGCTTTTCCCATTCATTGAAATCAATAGCCGAGTTTTACGAGCTTAACTGTCTGACAAGAAAACTTCACGGTCTGCCTCCACAACCATTCAAGTTTTTTAGAAAAGTACATGGTTCCATTTTGTCCACGGGTAAAGGCTTTGTCGCCCTTGCCTTTCTTGGAGAAAGGGTAATAGCCGGTGCCGTTTTTTTCTGTTTCGGCGTGAAGGCACTCTACAAATATGGTGCTTCGGATAGACGGTATCAGGCCATGAGAGCGAATCACCTCGTCATGTGGGAGGCGATAAAATATTACTCCCACCATCGCTATGAAAGCCTCTGTTTAGGAAGAACCGACAGGGACAATCATGGACTCAGGCAATACAAATTGGGCTGGGGAACGGAAGAAAACGTAATAAATTATTATGTCTACGATCTCAAAACGCACGCCTTTGTGAAAGACACGGGAAGAACCGACTCTCTCTATAAAATGATATTCAGCAAAATGCCCGCACCTTTATTAAGGCTTTCGGGCAAACTATTGTACAGACATGTCGGATAGGAATGAACCGAACTGCACGCATCAACCGCTGAATCAAGGCAACCATAGATAAGTATGACAACACTCTACTATACGTTAAAACCTTTTATCCCCAGGGGGATCCAGATCGCTTTAAGGCGGGAAATGGTCATGAGAAAAAGGCGGGTTGTTGATGACATCTGGCCCATAGACCATGATGCGTCCAAGCAGCCCGATGACTGGCCGGGATGGCCCGGGCAGAAACGATTCGCCCTGGTGCTGCAGCATGATGTCGACACGCAGAAGGGTCATGACCTTTGTTACAATTTGATGACCCTCGAGGAAAGGATGAGTTTCAGGTCTTCCTTTAATTTTGTCCCTGAAAGGTATCGCATTTCGCAGTCGTTGTGCGATCTGCTCAGTGAGAGGGGATTCGAGATAGGCGTTCATGGTTTGAAACATGACGGAAAGTTGTTTCTGTCGAGAAAGATATTTGAAGAACGAGCCGTCCGTATCAATCATTATCTCAAATCATGGAGTGCCACGGGATTCACCTCTCCCTCGATGCATCATAATCTGGAGTGGATGCAGGGGCTGGAAATAACCCATGGAACCTCCACCTTTGATACCGATCCCTTTGAACCGCAACCGGACGGTGTCAAGACCATTTTTCCATTATGGATACGGACAAATGTGAATATGCATGGCTATGTCGAACTTCCCTATACGATTCCTCAGGACTTCACATTGTTCGTCCTCATGAGAGAAAGGAGCATCGAAATATGGAAGCGAAAACTGGACTGGATAGCCCGGCATGGCGGGATGGCGCTTCTGAATACCCATCCGGACTATATGAATTTCATGAATAAAAAATGTGAACTGGAGGAGTATCCGGCAGACTATTACGAAGAATTTCTAAATTATGTCAAGAGTGCATACGAAGGCCAGTACTGGAATCCATTGCCGAAAGAAATAGCCGGTTTCTGGTCTGAAAATTATTCACACAAAATAACAACCGATAGAAAGAAAATCCGTACCTGCATGGTGGCGCATTCTTTTTATGAATCTGATGCCAGGATAAGACGATATGCTGAAACGTTAGTACAGCGAGGTGATCAAATCGATGTGATAGCCAGCGGGTGGTCGAATTCCGTGACCTGGTGCCCGGCGTCGCGGAAGGCGCATTCTTTTCCTGAATCTGCTGCACGGATAAGACGATATGCTCAAACGTTAGTACAGCGCGGTGATCAACTCGCTGTGATAGTTTTAAAAAGTCCGGGACAGCCATTACGGACCGAATTAAATGGAGTAAACATATACCACCTGCAAGAAAGACAAGTGGCTGAAAAATCGAAGTTTGCTTATTTATATTCCCTGTTAAGATTTTTTATTGTTTCATCATTTTTTTTATCAATACAACATTTTAAAAAACCATATCAGCTGATTCATGTCCACTCTGTTCCCGATTTTCAAATTTTTTCAACCCTTATCCC
>CAYTUH010000001.1:33624-36116 GCA_964441165.1 uncultured Syntrophaceae bacterium | reverse complement strand
CCGCCGACGGCGGCGGAAAAGAGCCCCTCGGCGCGACGCCCGCCGGTGCGGCCGGGGCGTTCGTCGTCAAGAGCCGCTCGGCGAAGCATCTCGGGGATCTCACCTTCCTGCGGGTCTTCGCCGGCGAGGTGAAGACGGGCGACGACCTCTACGACGCCAACATCGAGAACGCCGAGCGGATCGGCCAGCTGTACGTCATCCAGGGCAAGAGCCGGGTCGACATCGATTCGATTCCCGCCGGCGATATCGGCGCCGCGGTGAAGCTCAAGTCCTCGAAGGTCAACCACACGCTCTGCGTGAAGGCGCATCCGGTGATCGTGAAGAAGATCGATTTCCCCGAGCCGACGTTCTTCACGGCGATCGAGGCGAAGGAGAAGGGCGACATGGAGAAGATCGGGTCGGGGCTGCACCGGCTCGCCGAGGACGATCCCTCCTTCACCGTGACGGTCGATCCCGAGATCAAGCAGACGATCCTCGCCGGCCAGGGCGAGCTCCAGATCGAGGTCATCCTCGCCCGGTTGAAGCGCATGAACCAGGTCGACGCGGAGATGGCCGCCCCGCGGATCCCCTACCGGGAGACGATAACGGCGACCTCAGAGGCCCAGGGAAAGCACAAGAAGCAGACCGGCGGGCGCGGCCAGTACGGCGACGTCTGGCTGCGGCTCGAGCCCCTGCCCCGCGGCGGCGGTTTCGAGTTCGTCGACGCGATCGTCGGCGGCGTGATCCCCGGCAAGTTCATCCCCGCGGTGGAGAAGGGCGTGCGCGAGGCGATGGCCACCGGCGTCGTCGCCGGCTACGTCTTCCAGGACGTCAAGGTGACGGCCTTCGACGGGTCCTTCCACACGGTCGATTCCTCCGACCAGGCCTTCAAGACCGCCGGCTCCAAGGGGTTCAGGCTCGCCGTCAAGGAGGCGAAGCCGGTCATCCTCGAGCCGATCTACGAGGTGACCGTCACCGCCCCGCCCGAATACATGGGCGACGTGATGGGCGATCTCTCCATGCGGCGGGGCAAGATCCACGGCACGGAGCAGGAGGGCGGTCTCCAGAAGATCAAGGCGCACGTTCCCCTGGCGGAACTGCACCGCTATTCGACGATCCTGCGGTCGATGACGCAGGGGCGCGCGACGCACCATCGCGAATTCTCCCATTACGAGGTCCTGCCGCACGAGAACGCGCAGAAACTGATTGCCGAGGCCGAAGCGGCCCGGGAAGACAGCTGACGGATCCCATAGGGAGGAAGCCGTGTCCGGACATTCCAAGTGGAGCACGATCAAGCGGAAAAAGGAGAAGGTCGACCAGCAGCGCGGAAAGATCTTCACCAAGCTCATCAAGGAGATCACCGTCATCGCCCGCGAGGGAGGCGGCGATCTCGAGGGGAATCCGCGGTTGCGACAGGCCGTGCTGGCCGCAAAGGCCGAAAACATGCCGAAAGACAACATAGACAAAGCCATTAAAAAGGGTTCGGGCGAACTGGAAGGCGCAGCGGCCTACGAAGAGGTTACCTATGAAGGATACGGCCCCGGAGGCGTGGCGGTCCTGGTGGAGGTCATGACCGACAACAAGAACAGGACCGTATCTGAAATTCGCCACATCTTCTCAAAGCACGGCGGCAACCTCGGTGAAAACGGCTGTGTCTCCTGGATATTCGAAAAAAAGGGGAACATCGTCTTCAATAAAAACGATGTAGACGAGGATGCGCTCATGGAGCTGGTCCTCGAAGCGGGCGGAGAGGATGTGGTTGAGCAGGAGAGCGAATATGAGGTCATCACCGATCCCTCTGCATTTGAAGCAGTCAGGGAGGCCATTGAAAAAGCCGGACTCACATACGTCATGGCCGAGATAGGGATGATTCCTCAGAATACCGTCAAGATGGATGAGAAAAAGGCCGAGCAAATGCTGAAGCTCATGGAAAAGATGGAAGATAATGATGATGTTCAGCACGTCTACGCCAATTTCGACATCCCCGATGAAATCATGGAAAAGCTGGGCCAGCAGTAGAATCTTCTTTTTGAAATGTGAGATAAATTGATCATCTTAGGAATTGATCCGGGAACCAAAATAACGGGTTACGGTATTATCAAAAAGAGTAATACCACCCTTTCACACGTAACCTATGGCGAGATAAAGATAGGCAGAGGCGATTCCCTGGCAGCCTGTCTTAAAACCATATACGACCAGTTAATGACGATCATTGCAGAGTGGAAACCCGACGCCGTCGCCATTGAAGATATTTTTTACGGAAAAAACGTAAAGAGCCTTATCAAACAGGGACAGGCACGGGGTGTCGCAATCCTGACGGCGCCGCAGAGCAATATCCCCATATACGAATACACGCCCCTGGAAATCAAAAAAGCCGTCGTCGGTTATGGAAGGGCCGAGAAATCGCAGGTTCAGTTCATGGTAAAGGCCATCTTGAACCTGCCTGAACTGCCTCCGGCCGACGCAGCGGACGCACTGGCTAGCAGGTTGATGCGAGACTGGTCAAACATCGT
>CAYTUH010000001.1:28768-33614 GCA_964441165.1 uncultured Syntrophaceae bacterium | reverse complement strand
GGACGCCCTGGCCGCCGCCATCTGTCACTCAAACTTTTTAAAGGTGGGAGCGCTGTAATGATAGCTACGATCCAGGGGACTCTCTTTCACAAGTCCACCACCTATGTCATCATCGATGTGCAGGGGGTCGGCTACGGTGTGCACATTCCCCTCAGCACCTTTTACAAGCTCCCCGAAACGGGTCAGTCGGTTTTTCTCAATATCCATACCTACGTCAAGGAGGATCTGATCAATCTCTTCGGGTTTCTTACACCTCAGGAGAAAGAAGTGTTTCAGCTCATGATCTCGGTCTCCGGAATAGGCCCGCGGCTTGCGATAAACATCCTCTCCGGCATTTCCGCCGAAGATCTGGGACAGGCCATTTCGACACAAAACTTCACCCAACTGACAAGCATACCGGGCGTGGGGAAAAAGATGGCCGAGCGAATAATATTCGAACTTAAAGACAAGGTGATCCAGGTGCTTTCCGAGACTGAATCGGGACTTTACCGCCCCGAACCGGTAAAAGACGATGCACTGTCGGCTCTCACCAATCTCGGCTACAAAAAGCATGTTGCGAAAAAGGCGATCGACGGGATATGCGACGAATGTGAAGAACTGCCGACACTGGAAGTTCTCATAACGGAAACATTGAAGATATTATCAACGTGAAACACGACAAGGGACTATGAAAGATTCCACCATCAATCCTCTGCAACTGAACGGTGAAGAGGGGTACGAATTCACGATTCGACCGAAGCGGCTCGATGAGTATGTGGGACAGAGCAAGATAAAGGAGAACCTGTCGATCTTCATCAAGGCGGCCCAGCAGCGCAACGAATCGCTCGACCATATGCTTCTCTACGGGCCTCCCGGCCTGGGGAAGACCACCCTCGCCTATATTGCGGCTCAGGAGCTTGGCGTCGACATCAAGGTAACGTCGGGACCCGTTGTCGAACGGCCGGGCGATCTTGCGGCGATCCTCACCAACCTGAGCGCCCATGACGTACTCTTTATCGACGAAATTCACCGGCTCTCGCACGTGGTAGAGGAAATCCTCTACCCCGCCATGGAGGATTATCATATCGATATCATGATCGGCCAGGGGCCTTCGGCGCGCTCGATGAAGCTTGAAATCCCCGAATTTACCCTGGTGGGTGCGACGACACGGGCCGGCCTTCTCACCTCGCCGCTCCGTGACCGCTTCGGCATGAGCTTCAGACTCGATTTCTATACACCGGCGGAACTCTCGACCATCATCAAACGGTCTGCCGGAATTTTCTCAATCAGTATTCATGATGACGGCGCCATGGAAATCGCCCGCCGGTCACGCGGAACGCCGCGCATTGCGAACAGGCTGCTCAGGCGGGTGCGGGATTTTGCCGAAGTCAAGGCCGACGGCATCGTTTCGGAGGATATTGCCGTCAATGCACTGGGGATGCTCGAGGTCGACCATCGTGGATTTGACTCGATGGACCGGAAGATCCTTCTTACGCTGATTGAAAAGTTCGGGGGCGGCCCTGTCGGCATCGACAGCCTCTCGTCGGCAATCGGCGAGGAGAGGAGCACTATCGAAGACGTCTATGAGCCCTATCTCATCCAGGAGGGATTCCTCCACCGGGCGCCACGCGGCAGAATCGCCACGAAGATTGCCTTCGAACATCTGGGGATACCATGGATCGAAAACAACCAAAAGGAGCTCTTCTGAAAATGAAGGGGCTGCCGGGACCCGGGAGTTCCGGGGTGACGGGCTCAGCAGTGCGGCTTCATGATCACCCTCCTCGGCATGAACAAAATAAAACCTTTCATCATTTATTCATAGTGCCATGAAAATTTTACTCCACATCTGCTGTGCACCCTGTGCCATTTACCCCCTTCGGATTTTGCGGGACGAAGGTCATGATATACAGGGTCTGTTTTACAATCCCAATATACATCCCTATTCTGAATACAGGCGTCGACTCGACACCCTCGTCACCTATGCCGAGGCAACAGAGATGAACCTGATTCCCGCCGACGAGTACAACATGGAAGAGTTTCTGCGCAACGTGGTTTTCAGGGAACAGGAGCGGTGCCGCTACTGCTATTACAGTCGTCTGAAATATACGGCCCATGTAGCCCGGCGGGGAAAGTTCGATCGATTGACCACGACGCTTCTCTACAGCAAGTTTCAGGATCACGAATTGATAAAAGAGCTGGGTGGAAGCATCGGCAGGGAGCTGGGAGTCCCCTTTCTTCCGGCGGATTTTCGTGAGGGATGGAAAGAGGGAATCGAGGAATCGAAAAAGTTGGGAATGTATCGGCAGCAGTATTGCGGATGCATATACAGCGAAAAAGAGCGATACTACAGGAAACCCGTTTCTGCACACCCTCGGTGAAAAGGACCGCGAGATAACCGCTGGTGTGTCTTTTTTGCCACACCTTCCGCCCTGGAAAGGCCGGGGCCATATCGCCCATAACGATAATATAATGAGTATTAATGACATGTTGGCAGGTATATTATGCTTTGGGTCCATACTGGCATAACTGTTGCTATATAAAGAATCAAGGATATATACGCATGTGCATGCAAAAAACTATTAGAGACAAAATAACCTGCAAAAGTATCGGATTGCATTCGGGAAGAAAGGTGAACATGACGATTCTTCCCGCCGATGAGAACACCGGAATCGTCTTTCACCGCAAAGACCTGAAGGAAGGAAGCGAGATTCCCGCAATTCTCTCCAATGTATCGGATACCACGCTGGCAACGACGATCGGATCAAACGGCACGAGGATCTCGACGGTGGAACACCTTCTGTCGGCACTCTTCGGCATGGGTATAGACAACGCCGTCGTTGAAGTCGATTCTTTCGAGATTCCCATCATGGACGGAAGCGCCCTCCCCTTTGTCAATCTTCTGGAAAAAGCGGGGATTCAAATCCAGAACGAATCAAAACGAGAAGTACGCATCAAGGAGGCCATCTCCGTCACGGACGGGGTCGGACGGGCCACGCTCCTGCCCGCCGAAAAATTTGAAATCACCTACGAGATAGATTTCACACACCCCACCATAGGCAGGCAGTCCTATCACGTGATCTTTTCACGGGACATCTATGTCAGGAACATCTGCAAGGCACGCACCTTCGGGTTTCTGCATGAAGTTGAGTACCTTCAGGCAAAGGGCCTCGCCCTGGGCGGTTCGCTCAAGAATGCCATCGTCCTTGATGAGGAAAAAGTCATCAACAAAGAAGGGCTTCGATGCCCCGATGAGTTTGTCAAACACAAGATTCTTGACGCCGTCGGCGATCTCTCGCTCCTCGGCATGCCCATTATCGGACATTTTGTGGCCTATAAATCAGGTCACAAGCTGAACAACCTTCTCCTTCAAAAACTGGTGGCCCAAAGAGACCACTGGGAGATCATCGATCCTTCGGAAACGAGGAAGGAACGTTTCGAACCGAAGCGCCGTATCGGCAGCACAGAACCGTCTCGAAAGGTTCAGGCACGCTATTAGGCGTTCATGCACTCTCCCCCCGTCACACCCGTCAAATAAGCCTTGCTTTTTAAGTAAGGGTTTCCTACTATCTGTTTCTTGTCACAAATTCAGATTACTCGTAGCGCGATACGGTATCAAACAATAATGAACAGACGCTGGAAAAAATGTGTGTGTGCCCTGCACGTCGCAGTATGCCTTGTATTTCTGTTTTGTACTCCCGTCAAAACCCATGCACAGGACGCCGGCATCTCGGACATATTAATTACCAATACGCCTGAGAATGTCCTTATCTACTTCAGGGTCACACATTGTTTTACGAGCGAAATGGAGGAAGCCATCCTGGCGGGCATTCCGACGACTTTCACCTTCACCGTTGAGTTATATCAGGAGCGCAATTACTGGACAGACAAAAAAATTGCATTGCAGGAGATAAAACATACCGTCAAATACGATACCGTTAAAAAGATTTTCTATGTCGCCTTCACGGAAAGCGGTGACCGGGTCGAACAATTCACTGACTTTACAAAAGCACAGACGGCCATGTCTGATGTGAACGGAGTGAGCGTCGCGCCGCTCACTCAATTAAGCAAGAACCATCGATATTATCTCAGGGTCAAGGCGGAGTTAGACGCGGTGAGGCTTCCCCTGCATCTTGAGTATGTGTTCTTTTTTGTTTCACTCTGGGATTTCGAGACTGACTGGTACCAGCACGATTTCGTGTATTAAGGGCAATGATGAGCGACACACCAAAAAAAACAGATTCGCAGGAACTGAAACGGCGCCGCAGGGAACGGCTGGCCATTATCATCACCATCGCCGTCATTATCGTGCTTACCTATATCGAAAGTCACCTCACCAGCATCGAGAGGCTTATCCCCCTGTCAAACGAGGTGCTCATCTTCGGTCTCGTCAACATTAACCTTATCCTCATCATCCTTCTGATATTTCTTATTACACGGAATCTGGTCAAATTAATATTCGAGCGGCGACGGGGCATACTCGGATCGAAATTACGGACGAAGCTGGTGGCGGCCTTCGTAAGTCTCTCACTCATACCGACGGTGGTACTTTTCCTGATCTCGATCCAGTTTCTCTCAAACAGCATTGATAACTGGTTCGACATGAAAATGGGCGGTGCCCTGAATTCCTCCCTTGAAATTGCCCAGGATTACTACCAGCAATTTGCAGACGACGCCAAGTATTACGCGAAACAGATCAGTACCGAAATTTCCGACGGCAAGCTCTATGAGAAAGAACAATCACAGTACCTTGAAACGATTCTCACCCAGCGCCAGCGTTTTTTCAAGCTCGGTTCGATCGAGGTCTCCTTTGACAACCGAAGCGAGCGCATCTACCTTAAAGACCCAGGTCATCCGGACATGGAGCCTT
>CAYTUH010000001.1:14897-28758 GCA_964441165.1 uncultured Syntrophaceae bacterium | reverse complement strand
AATACTCACCCAGGGTGATTGAAGATGTCTATATGGGGAAGGACCTCTCAACGGTGCACTCAACCGGTGAGGGAGACATTATAAGCGGGATCGTCCCCCTCTATTCCAACTTCACCCCGAAAGAGGTCGTCGGAATGGTGGTGGTCAGCTACTTTATCAAGAAGGAACTCATCGACAAAATGGCGGTCATCGCCAAAACATCGGAAGAACACAAACAGCTCAAGTTATTGAAGAACCCGATAAAGTTCAGCTACATCCTCATGCTTTTCATCGTCACCCTGCTGATCACCTTTTCCGCCACCTGGTTCGGCCTCTATCTCGCGAAGGGCATTACCGTGCCGATTCAGGACCTTGCAGAAGCAACCCATGAAATCGCCGGCGGCAACCTCGATTACCACATCGATGTTCTTGCGGAAGATGAGATAGGCGTCCTGGTGAACTCCTTCAACCGGATGACGGCTGATCTCAAGAAAAGCAGCGAACGCCTGCAGCTGGCGAACATCGACCTTGAACAGCGACGGAAATATATGGAAACGGTCCTTCGGAACGTCTCGGCGGGCGTGGTGTCTGTTGACAAGGATGATCGTATCAGTACGATCAACAGGGCCGCGGAGGAGATGCTCAGCATCAGCACCGACAAGGTCATCAACCGCAAATATCAGCACGTGCTGCAACCGGAGCACATGGATCTGGTCAACGAATTTCTCCACGAATTACGGGAGAGTGACAATGACAGTCTTGAAAAGCAGATACAGCTGATACTGAAAGACAGGGCTTTGACCATCCTTGTGTCGGCGACAATACTGCGGGACGATCAGGGCAATTATATCGGAATCGTCGTTGTGTTCGAGGACCTTACCCAGATTCAGAAGGCTGAACGAGTCGCCGCATGGAGAGAAGTGGCCCGCCGCATAGCCCATGAAATCAAGAACCCCCTCACACCGGTGAAGCTCAGCGCCGAGAGATTGCAGCGCAAGTATGGCGATACAATTGACGAGGGCAATGGTTCCGTCTTCAAGGAATGTACCAAAACGATCATCGATCAGGTCGATGTGATAAAAAATCTGGTGAACGAGTTTTCCCGGTTTGCCCGCATGCCCGAGGCCAAACCCCAGCCCTACGATATTCATGCCATTATAGAGGATTCCATCATCCTCTTTGAAGAAACCGGCAAGGGTATTACCTTCAATTTCCGAAAGGGTGCCCATGTGCCTCCCGTAAACATTGATGTGGAACAGATAAAACGGGTCATGACGAATCTCATCGACAATGCCGTTGCGGCCCTCTCGGCCGGCCACGGCGATAGTGGAAAGATAGAAATTGCCACCTGCTATGACGAGAGCCACCGGCGGGTTCGCGTGGATGTAAAAGACAACGGTCCCGGTATCAGGCCACAGGACAAGACACGGCTCTTCGAACCCTACTTCTCAACGAAGAAACACGGAACAGGGCTGGGGCTTGCAATCGTAAGCTCAATAATATCGGACCACAACGGACTGGTGAATGTTCGAGATAACGAGCCCAGGGGAACCATCGTATCTTTTGAACTCCCGGTTGAACAGGTAAGTTGATATGCACAAGACGATTCTCATTGTAGACGACGAAGAAAGTATCTGCCTTTCGCTTAAAGGCGCCTTCTGCGACGAGGGATATGATGTCCTGACGGCATCGAGCGGTGAAGAATGTTTAAGCCTGCTCGAAGAAGAACTACCCGACCTTATCCTTCTGGATATATGGCTGCCGGGAATTGACGGGATCGAAACGCTGAAGCAGATAAAATCGAAATATCACCATATACCTGTGATCATGATATCCGGTCACGGCACCGTCGAATCCGCCGTCAAGTGTACAAAACTGGGGGCCTTCGATTTTATCGAGAAGCCCCTTTCCCTGGACAAGGTATTCCTGCTCGTCAGCAATGCCCTCGAGATCGTTCGTCTGGAAGAAGAGAACAGACTTCTCAGGGACAAATTCAGACAGGACTTCGAACTTCACGGCACCAGCAGGGCAATTACCGAATTGAAGGAAATGATACAGATTATTGCCCCAACCAATGCATGGATCCTCATCATGGGAGAGAACGGTACGGGCAAGGAGCTCGTGGCCCGGTCCATTCACCGCCAGAGTCGAAGAACATCGAAGCCGTTCATCGAGGTGAATTGTGCGGCAATACCGGAAGAACTAATCGAAAGTGAACTGTTCGGTCATGAAAAAGGCGCCTTTACCGGTGCGACGTCAAAGAAGCGGGGCAAGTTCGACCTTGCCAACGAAGGCACTATTTTCCTGGATGAAGTAGCCGACATGAGTCAGAGGGCTCAGGCCAAGATACTGAGAATCCTTCAGGAAAAGAAATTCGAACGGGTCGGGGGCGCAAAGATTATCGAGACTGATGTACGGGTACTCGCCGCCACCAATAAAGATCTGGAACATGAAATGGAAGAAGGAAGGTTCAGGCAGGACCTTTTCTATCGATTGAATGTGATACCTCTTATAGTACCGCCCCTGCGAAAAAGGAAACGCGACATTCCGCTCCTTGCCAAGCGGTTCGCAAGGGAATTCTCAATCAAGGAGGGGATCAAGGAAAAGCAGGTAACCGACGATGCACTCAAGGTATTGATGAAGCACGATTGGCCCGGCAATGTGCGGGAACTGAAGAACATCATCGAGCGTCTTGTCATTATTACACCCTCGGACACCATAGGGGCACAGGATATTCCGCCCCTTATAAAAGAGCGCCCCGATGAGGAGGAATCGGACGATCAATCCTATTCGAACTCATACCATTCGGAAAAAAAGAAATTTGAAAAAGATTTTATTGAAAGAAAGCTCGAGGAATATGATTGGAATGTTTCGAAAACCGCCGAGGCAATCGGTATCGAAAGGAGTAACCTCCACAAAAAAATCAAGCAGTACGCCCTCGATGAAACCAAGAAAGACACCTCACACTGAAGCGCCTTGAGGAGTGTGATCCTGATACCATCGAACCGTCTCTTCGAGACCTTTCCGGAGGGAGAAACCCGGGACAAAGCCGAGAGCGTCCCGTGCATGGGCTATATCGGCACGTGAGTGGAGGATATCACCCGGTCTGGCATCTTCATGGCGAGGCGCAACGGTGCTGCCGATAATAGCCTTCAGTTCGTCCAGGAGTTCCTTCACGCTGCATGATTTTCCGCTGGCGATATTGAACAGCGCGTCCCCCCCCCCCTCCATCGCACCGGAGAACTCGCAGGCCATCAGATTCGCCCTCACCACATCGGCCACAAAGATGAAATCCCGCGACTGCAGACCGTCGCCGTAAATCACCGGCTGCTTCTTTTGCTGGAGGGTCGTCACGAATTTCGCGATGACGCCGGAATAGGGCGATGCTGAATCCTGACGCATTCCGAAGACGTTGAAGTAGCGGAGCACCACGGTCCGGAGACCGTAGAGGCGGGAGAAGACGCGACAATACTCTTCGCCGGCATGCTTCGCCACGGCATAAGGCGACAGGGGATCGGACCACATGGATTCGCTCGTCGCTCCCGTGACGCCCCCCTGGGGGCAGGACCGCTCGCCGTACACCGCCGATGAACTGGCGAATACGAACCGGCGCACACCGGCGTCCCTGGCCGCCGCGAGCATATTGACCGTTCCCGTAATATTGATATCATTGGCAAGAAGAGGGTTTTCGATGGACCCCTGTACGGAAACCAGTGCCGCGTGGTGCAGGACATAATCGACATCCCGTACCGCCCGGCGGCAATCCTCTTCCTTCGTCACATCACCGATAATGAGTTCAATCGCATCGTCGCCGTCAAAGGCAAGGTTGGCTCTTTTTCCGGAAGAGAGATTGTCGAGGACACGGATTTCTTCTCCTCGCCTGAGCAACTCTTCCGCTATGTTTGAACCGATGAATCCGCATCCGCCTGTTATAAGATACCGCACCGTCAGCCTCGTTCAACTTCACGCTTTCTTCGATTATAGTTCGGATCGCCGAACAGGGCTCTCACCTCTGATCCGTCGTACAACGACCGGTCCCTGCTTATCTATTCTTCAAATTATCGGCCACCAAATCGTGCAACCGCTGTGATGCGACCTTGTCTCCCAGAAACCCGACCCTGACGGTGAGAGATGTCAGCTCGTCCGCCTTGTACTTGGCAGTAAACCAGACCTTTTCACCATCGAGAACCGCCTGGATCTTGCCCTTCCCCACATCCTTGTCCTTTACCACATCGAGGGCGTTCATTTTTGCAATCACGGACTCGCAGGCAGTCCACACATCCTCAAATGAATAGAAATAATCGGTCTTCATGTCTCCCTCGACATAGACATAGGTTCCCGTACCCGCCGCCGCCGCGGCACCGCCCAGAACAACCGCCGCACAACCCGACAGACAGAAGGCGGTCAACATTACCATTAGACTCGCCAGCGTTCTCACTCTTTCCATCCCGATACTCCTCCATGATGATATGGTCTGTTCCCTCATTTTCCTCGGCTCCTCATTGAGCGGGACTCGTCTCTTCTGATGCGATATCAACCGCGACAAGGATACCTTTTCTTATCCCTCTTCCCGATAACTGTCAACATGGTCATCCCGGCCGGACCGCTGAAACGCCCGAATGGAGACATGTCGAAACACCCGGCCTCTCCGCATCATCACCAGCACCGTTATCACTGTGCCCCGACGCAGTGACAGCCTAAATGATGTCGACGAAATTGTCTATATTTTTATTGCCATAGCGAGGCGGTTCCGTTAGATTCTGCATCAGGAAGATAAAACAGGAACAAAGAATTTTGCGTAGATGGAGTGAAACATGAACAGATTCTTCCAGGTCATGATACCCATAATCATATGTTTTTTCTCACAGGCATCAGATATCAGTGCATTTTATCTCTCCTCCGCCATCGAAGAGGGAACGGTTATTCTCCAATCTGATAACAGGCCTCTCACCCAGGGTGACCTGCTGAAGATTTCCCTTGAGGCACCCTCTGTTCTGAGGGCCGAGGCCCATTTCGACGGCCTTGATCTTCCCTTTGTATCATCCCGGAACAATATGGAATTGTTTGCCCTCATCGGCGCGGGGCTTGAAACGGCCCCCGGCGCCCATGACCTTCACGTTGATATTTTCTTTTCCCGTAACCGACACAAAGAATTTACCATAAAACTGAATGTGGCCGAAGGTACTTTCCCGCAAAAGAAGATCACGGTGGCACAAAAATACGTGGCTCCGTCACCCGAAGAGGAGCGGCGGATTCAAGAGGAACTGAAAATTGTCGCTTCGGCGTACCGGAATCCGGAAACGAAGTGGCGGGGTGCAGGGGCCTTCATCTATCCCGTAAAGGGCGGCATCAGCGGCACCTTCGGCGATAAACGGCTCTTTAACGACGGGTATGTCTCACGGCACAGGGGGATCGATCTCCGATCTCCCCGGGGGAATGAGGTCCGGGCATCAAACGGCGGCACCGTCGTTCTGGTCCATGACCTTTACTATGCCGGCACAACGGTAATCATCAATCATGGGGCAGGACTTTTCTCGATATACTGCCACCTTTCAGAAGCCCATGTGGAAAAAGGGGACGTCATCCGGAAGGGCGCGGTGATCGGCCGAATAGGTGCCACCGGCAGGGTCACCGGTCCCCACCTTCACTGGGGAATGAAACTGCAGGATCGCTTCGTGAACCCTCTTTCGCTCATGAATATTTATTTTGATTGAGAAAAAAAGAATTTTATCACTCTTCCCAGGGAACATGGCCATCAAAACACTTGAGGCAGAGTTCGCCCCTCGGAAGCTTCAGGGCAGCAACAAAGTCGTCCATTGTGTTGAATTTTACCGAATCGGCGTCGATCTTGCTGGCGATCCAGGCCTCGAGATCCCGTAAATCCTTCATGGACATTATATCGCCGGTACCGAAAAATTTACGGGCGAGCAATTCTTCATAGGAACGTGTGGAAACCCCGAAGTCGCAGGGATACATGAGGGGGGGACAGGCAACGCGCACATGGACTTCCCGGGCGCCGGCATTCTTTAACTCCTTCACCTTATACATGATCTGCGTTCCCCTGACGATGGAGTCGTCACAGAGGACAATGCTCCGCCCCTTGACTGCATAGGGCAGGATGGAAAGCTTTCTCTTGGCCATCTTCTCACGGGCGATTTGCGTGGCCTGGGTGTAACTGCGGTCGGCGTAGCGATGATAGAGATAGACTTCCTGATAATCGATTTTTGATTGCCGGTGATAACCCAGGGCATGTCCGATCCCCGAAAGCGGCACAGGCGAAACGATTTCGGCCGCTATCCCCCCTTCGTCAATATCTCTCTGGGCAAGGCGGGCACCCATGTTATTCCTCGCTTCCTGCACGAAGACACCATCCAGCAGGGAATCGATGCTTGCCGTGTATGCCCATTCAAAGGCGCAATGAGCCTTCCGTGGGGAATGGAGCTGCTTCACCGTCTGGAAGCCCCGCTCGTTGATGAGAACGATCTCCCCGGGCCGTACATCACGATAGATGCTCATACCGAGATTCTGCATGGCCCGCGACTCCGAACCGACGGCGAAACGCTCGCCGTCATTTCCCAGCACAAGGGGACGGAATCCATAGATATCCCGTGCCGCATAGACGCCATCCCTTGTCAGGACAACAAGGGAATAGGCTCCCTTGACCTTGCTCGCCAGTGCGGCAATGCCGCTTACGATGTCCGGTTCTTCAATAATTATCTTGGAAATCGTCTCTATGGCGTAACTTTTATAGAAGGACTTGCCACGATCCATCATCTCCTGCATCAGTTCAGCAGAATTCATCACATTCCCGCTGAAGGCGACGGCAATCTCTCCCAGCCGTGAATGCCATTTCATCGGCTGCCGCTCCCAGAGGCTGACATGGCCGATACCCCATCGCCCCGTAAGACTCCTGAGTTCCTCATCCGAAAAGGTATTGATCACCTTTCCATGATGAGTCACATGATTGATTTGATCACCGGGCGTAGTATCCCAGACCTCATCATCATCCCGATTTTTGAAGAAATCTATCTGTCTTTCACGGTCAACGATCTGATCAAACGTTGAGATCCCGCAGTACTCCTGTCCCCGGTGCTGCAGAAAATCAATTCCCCGGTATATATCGTAGACACAATCTTTTTGGGAGTAGATGCCGAAAACGCCACAATTGTCCTGGATTGATTTCATGATTCGACTCTCTTTTCGGCCAGATCGCGGTGATAATTCTGGAGCGATTTGACAATTCCATGGCCTCCGCGAACTGCCACGATCCCCTTGACTACAGCGACGGCCGCGGCCGCGGTCGTGATGTAGGGAACCTTGTATTTTATTGCTGCCTTGCGAATGTAGGAGTCATCATACTGACTCATCCTGCCGCTGGGGGTGTTAATGACCAGATTGATTTCCTTGTTCTTGATGCCGTCCACGATGTTCGGACGCCCCTCATGCATTTTCAGAATCGACTCGGTGTGAATATTATTCTCTTTCAGGAACTTGTGCGTTCCATCGGTGGCCTTGATACGAAACCCGAGCTTTTCAAAATCCCGTGCCACGGGAATGATGGCATCCTTGTCCTCGTCGTAGACAGTGATGAGAACGGTACCGTCACGGGGAAGAACCTGCTGTGCCGCCTCCTGTGCCTTGAAGAAGGCAAGGCCGAAGGTATCCGCGAGTCCGAGCACCTCACCGGTCGAGCGCATTTCCGGGCCAAGCAACGGGTCGACTTCGG
The DNA here is from genome assembly GCA_964441165.1 of uncultured Syntrophaceae bacterium. Lineage (GTDB taxonomy): Bacteria > Desulfobacterota > Syntrophia > Syntrophales > UBA2210 > CAYTUH01. The sequence goes on along the minus strand of CAYTUH010000001.1, from coordinate 21,053 downwards.
GAAACATATTGAAGGGAAAGACCGCTTCCTTGACGCCGAAATGAGGTATGGCCCCCACGCGAATATCAATATCTCCCAGTTTTCTGCCTAGCATGAGCTGTGTCGCAATACGCGCCATCGACACGGCGCAGACTTTTGATACCAGCGGGACCGTGCGCGACGCCCGGGGATTCGCCTCCAGGATATAGACGACATCGTTCATGATGGCGTACTGAATATTCATCAGGCCCACCACGTTCAATTCCCGGGCGATTTTTCTGTTGTATTCATAAATCGTTTTCTTGTGGCGTTCCGACAGGCTGATGGGCGGGATGACGCAGGCGGAATCACCGGAATGGACACCGGCAAACTCTATATGTTCCATAATCGCCGGTACGAAGGCGTCGTTCCCGTCGGCAACGGCATCGGCTTCCGCCTCGATGGCATTCTCAAGAAATTTATCGATCAGGATCGGCCGCTCCGGTGTGACGTCAACAGCCACGGCAAGATAATGCCGGAGCATATCCTCGTCGAGGACAACCTCCATCCCTCTGCCGCCGAGGACGTATGACGGCCTGACCATCAGGGGGTATCCGATTCGTTCGGCAACGGCGAGGGCCTCCTGAATATTACTTGCCATCCCTGATTCAGGTTCGGGAATACCCAGTTTTTCCATCATCTTGCGGAAACGATCCCTGTCTTCCGCCAGATCTATCATTTCCGGCGACGTCCCGATAATTTTGACGCCCGCTTCGGCCAGTTCGTTAGCAATGTTCAGGGGAGTCTGCCCGCCGAATTGAACAATAACCCCCTCGGGCTTTTCCTTTTCGTATATACTGAGCACATCCTCGACGGTGAGCGGTTCGAAGTAGAGCCTGTTGGCCGTATCGTAATCGGTCGACACCGTCTCGGGATTACAGTTAATCATGATCGCTTCGTACCCTTCATCCTTGAGGGCAAAGGCCGCGTGGACACAGCAGTAATCGAATTCTATCCCCTGGCCGATCCGGTTCGGCCCGCCACCGAGGACAATGACTTTCTTTCTCTCCGTAACGGCCACCTGATCGGCATCGCCGTAAGTAGAGTAATAGTAGGCCGCATCGTCCACACCGCTCACGGGAACGGCATGCCACCCCTGCACGATTCCCAGAGAGGTGCGTTTCGCCCTGATCTCCCCCTCCGGTACACCGAGCAACGCCGCCAGATAACGGTCCGAAAAGCCGTCTTCTTTCGCACGGCGCAACAGATCATCGGGAAGGGCTGACCCCCTGCATGCGAGAATTTCCTCTTCCAGGGCCACGAGCTCCCCCATCTGCTCGATAAACCAGCGCTTGATACGGGTTTTTGCGTGCAACTCGTCGACGGTGGCTCCCTTTCTCAGGGCCTCGTACATGATAAACTGACGCTCGCTCGTTGCATGGGAGAGAAGCCCCATCAATTCCTCCAGGGACTTTTTGTTGAAGTCTCTGGCAAAACCGAGACCGTAGCGGTTGATCTCCAACGATCTGATGGCTTTTTGAAGCGCTTCCTTATAGGTCTTGCCGATGCTCATCACTTCGCCCACGGCGCGCATCTGCGTACCAAGCATATCAATGGCACCTTCGAACTTTTCAAAGGCCCAGCGGGCGAACTTCACAACCACATAGTCACCGGTAGGCCTGTATTTATCAAGGGTCCCCTCTTTCCAGTAGGGTATTTCATCGAGGGTGAGACCGGCTGCAAGCATTGCCGAAATCATTGCAATGGGAAAGCCCGTCGCCTTCGATGCGAGGGCCGAGGAGCGCGATGTCCGGGGATTTATTTCGATCACCACCACCCTGCCCGTTTCGGGATCATGGGCAAACTGGGTGTTTGTACCACCGATCACCTGGATCGCCTCGACAATGTCGTAGGAATATTTCTGGAGTCGCTCCTGAAGTTCGGGTGCAATGGTCAGCATCGGCGCCGTACAAAATGAATCGCCCGTATGGACGCCCATGGGATCCACGTTTTCAATAAAGCATACCGTTATCATCTGGTTCTTTGCATCCCGCACGACCTCGAGTTCCAGTTCCTCCCACCCGAGAACCGATTCCTCGCCAAGCATCTGACCGATAAAACTCGCGGCTATTCCACGGCTGGAAATTATTCCCAGTTCTTCCTTGTTGTAGACGAGACCGCCGCCGGTCCCTCCCATGGTATAGGCCGGTCTTATGACCACCGGGTATCCGAGCTCTTCGGCGATTTCCGCTGCTTCTTCAACGCTGTAAGCCGGCTTGCTCCGAGGCATATCGATACCGAGCCTGTTCATCGTTTCCTTGAAGGCGATCCGGTCTTCACCCCGTTCAATCGCATCGATGTTGACACCGATAATCTTCACATTGTATTCGTCAAGAACACCGGCACGGGCAAGCTCCGAGGTCAGGTTGAGGCCCGATTGACCACCCAGGTTCGGCAGCAGGGCATCGGGACGCTCCTTGATAATAATTTCTTTCAATGACTGAAGGTTGAGGGGCTCGACATAGGTCACATCGGCCATGCCGGGATCGGTCATGATCGTGGCGGGGTTCGAGTTCACGAGCAGGACTTCGTATCCCAGTTTTCTCAGTGCCTTGCACGCCTGTGTACCGGAATAATCGAATTCACAGGCCTGGCCGATCACAATGGGACCGGAGCCTATAATCATCACCTTTTTAATATCGCTACGCGCTGGCATATTTCTATTCCCTTTTCATCTCAATGATGTTTTATTTTTTTATTGCTCTGATACTCTCTCATGAAAATTAAACGGCGCAGGAAAGATTTTGACTGTAATGAATGTGCAACTCAGGAATTGATGTGCCTCACAGCCACGCTTCTGCTTCTCGCACGCTCTCATATTGCCGTCGTATTTAAGCGATGCGAGTATAGGTAAGTCACCGTTTCGTGTCAAGATATAATAACGGCGGATTGCCACAAAAGGTGCTCGATCCAATTTAGCGTTGTGATTATACTGCACATCGGAAAAAATATTTTTCTCCGGAACGGAGAGGACATATGAGACCCGTGCCGGGGCGAAGGATCGTTCCTCAGGGGAGCATCGCCACCGTAATGTCACCGGTACCGTCGTATTCGATCAGTGCTCCGTTGTGCCTGCCGGCCATGTTACAATTCACCACAAGGGTTTCGCCCATGGACGCAACCCCCGAACGCTCATGAATATGACCGCAGATGCAGATTCTCGGTTGACATTTTCTGATTATCCGGGCGAGGCTGCGGCATCCGGCATGAAAACGCCCCAGGACCTCGTCGCGGATACCAAAGGGCGGCGGGTGGACAACCAGCCAGGTATCGCGTTCCACCATCGAGGAAAGGGCCTTTTCCACATGCCCTTCACGGAAGCGGAACCGTGAGCTGAAGGGAATGGGGATCGCCCCCCCGACACCAACGAACGGGAGGCCTTCCATGACAATCTTTTTCAAATGAAGCGAGTCAATATTCGGATAGCTGCCGCATAGCTTCTCCATACGCCGGCTGTCGGTGTTTCCGCGGACCGCAAGCACCGGAAGGGAAAGATCGTTCAACGACGAAAGGATCCCTGCCGAATCGGCATATCCGGTGATATCTCCGGCTATCACCAGCAGATCCGGCGTCAGTCCCATGATAGCGTCCCTGATTGTTCCCAGCCTGTTCAACCGGCCGTGGATGTCGGCCACCGCGTATATGCGCACCTCATTCATCCTGCATTCCCGTGATCCGGAACCCCTTTTCTCGTGCATTGCGCTGTGGAGAGATGATTCGGAGGGGACGCACTGCGACGAGAGACTGCTCCATGGCAGTCCCCTGGAGGATCAGAGCTCGGAAATCGCTCCCAGTATGCCCATCCCCCGGTTCTTTCTTTTGACCGCCAGCAGCGGCACCGTCGTTTTCCTGATCAGTTGCTCCGTCACACTTTCCAGCAGGAGCCGTGCGGCGACTTTTCTCCCACGGGCACCAATCACGATGAGGTCGATCATGTTTTTTCCGACAATCTCTTCAATTGCCCTGTATGGCTTTTTTTCCTGTTTAAAATAAGACTTGATCTCACATCCCTTGAAATCGAAGTCTTCGATAAATTCCTTGAACTTTTCCTTCGCATTCTTTCGCATGATTATTTCAAATTCTTCGAAACTTTTTCCCCGCTTGTAATATCCCAGCGGTACGTCGTAGACATGAATCGAATAGATCGTCGGTATCTGATGTGCCACAGCAAAGTCTATGGCCATATGCATAGCGTCAGCCGAATTTTCGGAAAAATCAACGGGAACAAGGATATTCGTCTCTTTCGGTCTCGTACGGGAGGGGCGCGCGTCTTCGGGAACAAACAATACCGAACACTGTGCCTTCCGTGTCAGTTTTACCGGAATCGTCTCACTTCCCGTGAATTCACCGCTTATCTTTCCCACAATGATGAGATCCACATCCATATCAACGAAGATCTGCAACATCTCCTCGATTACACGAGGAGTATTCTCGACGAAATGATATTCCAGATTCACGTCGGACGGGCCTTTGAAATAGAGTGCAACAAGCTCTCGCATCTTCTGTTTATAGATATCGGGAGACATGTCCGCCGAGTTGCCTACATGGACAAAGGTTATTTTTTTCGATTCCACCAGGCTGCTGACAAGGGATGCATACCGGATTTTTGCCTTATCCTGAGAACCGACCGTAAGACCCACCATCAAATGATTAAAACGATACATGGCTATCTCCTTTCTCCGGTTTGATATAGTTCATCCGACATGCAGACACTGAAGGGAAAAGAAGGTGACGCACGAAACGGGACCGCTGCGAGAAGCACATCAGCATCAACTTACGATCATGCTGTAATTATGCTGATTCGGACACCTCCCTGTCAACAGAATTATATCCGCCCGTCCGGAAGGAAACGACGAGAATGCACGGGGGCACGGAGATGCCTGAGCTTCCCCGGCGGACTTTGCCGCCGGGCGATTATTCCCTGTGGAACACCACCTGTCTTTTATGTATGAATGAAATGGGAAATGTGGCGGAAATCGCCAATAAAATCTCAAAGACGGCGCGGAAGGCGCCCTTTTTTCACGGTGGCAGTTTTTTCAATAAGGGATGGAAGCGCCACGGCGGATGGAGTGATCAACAGGACCGTGGTTCCACACTATCCCTCGTTTCTCATCTTGGCAAATTCCTTGAAAAGCTTCTCTTCTTTTCTGCTCAGATTGGTCGGAATCGTCACCATGGCCTGCACGATGAGGTCTCCCTTTCCGTATCCTCTGAGATGGGGAACCCCCAGTCCCTTCAATCTGAAGGTCTTGCCGTACTGGGTCCCCTTGGGAATTTTTATTTTCTCGTTGCCGTTCAACGTCGGCACTTCAACGGTCCCCCCCAGGACCGCCGTGGTCATGGCGAGGGGCATCCTGAACAGTATGTCATCACCGTTTCTTTCGAAGTACTCGTGGGGTTGCACGTATAAGAACACATAGAGGTCACCTCTCGGCCCCCCGAATTCCCCGTTTTCTCCTTCACCGCGAAGTCTGAGACGTGATCCCGTGTCGACTCCCGGCGGAATCTTCAGCTGCAGTTTTCTCCGCACCGCCGACTTGCCGATCCCCTGGCAATTGCGGCAGGGTTTTTGAATTATTCTTCCCGCTCCGCGGCACTGAGGGCAGGTCGAACGTACGCTGAAAAACCCGCTCGACTGGGTTACCTGGCCCGCCCCCTGGCATGTGGGACAGACTATGGGCTCCGTGCCGGGGGCGGCACCGGTTCCGCCGCACTCGGTACATCCCTCATACCGCTCCACTTCTATTTCGGTTTCCATGCCGGCAGCGGCCTCCATCAAGGAAATTCTGAGATCATAGCGAAGGTCGGCACCCTGACGCGCAGCCGTCCTGGATCTGGTTCTGCGGCTGCCGAATCCGAACACATCTTCAAAGATATCACTGAAACTTGAAAAGATGTCATCAAATCCTGAGAATCCCTGGTATCCCGTCCCCCGAAGCCCTTCATGTCCGAAGCGGTTGTAGACATCTCTCTTTTCCGCATCGCTCAATACTTCGTAGGCTTCGGCGGCTTCCTTGAACTTCTCTTCGGCTTCTTTATCTCCCGGGTTTCTGTCGGGATGGTATTTCAACGCCTGTTTGCGGTAAGCCTTTTTTATCTCATCCTGCGAGGCATTTTTCTCGACACCGAGAGATCCGT
>CAYTUH010000001.1:10159-14887 GCA_964441165.1 uncultured Syntrophaceae bacterium | reverse complement strand
GCACATCATCGGAGTTTCTCACATGGGACCGGAAAATTTGCGCACCGGAACATCCACTAAATTAGTAACGGTCCGGACATATGTCAAGGCGAAAGGAGATACTATTTGACCAGCCGGGTCAATGCCTCTTCATATTTTTCTGCCGTCTTTCTTATAATGTCATCGGGTAATTGCGGTGCCGGCGGTTTTTTGTTCCATCCGATCGAAAGGAGGTAATCCCTGAGAAACTGCTTGTCAAAGCTGTTCTGTGATCTCCCTGGCTCGTATTCATCCCTCGGCCAGAACCGCGATGAATCAGGCGTGAGAAGTTCATCGATCAGCATGAGCCTTCCTTGGTAGATTCCGAATTCCATCTTGGTATCGGCGATGATGATGCCGGCTTGATCGGCCACTTGGCATGCCCGTTTGTATATCTGTATGGATATATCGGCAACCGATTCCGTCAGATCCCTGCCAATCAGCGTTTCCACATCTTCCCGTGCAATGGGAAGATCATGTTCCCCCACGTCTGCCTTTGTCGAAGGGGTAAAGATCGGTTCCTGCAGTTTTTCCGATTCCGACAGTCCCCCGGGCAGGCGAATTCCCGACACGGTCCGTCCCTCGCAATAGTCTTTCCAACCCGATCCGCTCAGGTACCCCCGTATCACGCACTCCACGGGAAGCGGCTTCGCCTTCTTTACCAGCATGCTTCTCCCGCGAAGCACCTCCTTGTAGGGCGCACATGCTTCGGGAAACCTGTCCACGTCCGTTGAGACAAGGTGGTTTTGTACAATATCCTCGGTAAGAGAAAACCAGAAGGCGGACATTCGTGTCAGGACACTCCCCTTCCCCGGTATGGGATTCGGCATGACGACATCAAATGCCGATATCCGGTCCGATGCCACAATCAGGAGGTAGTCCTCCACCTCGTAAATATCCCGTACCTTGCCCCTGCTTACCAGCGAGAGGCCCTCGAAATCCGTTTCCCTTAATCCTCGCTCACTCATTGTTCATCACCCGGTTTACCGTAAAAATGGATTGTATTTTTTTTCGTCGCCGATGGTCGACGCCGGCTTCCGCCCGTAATTATGTCCGGGAAAGACCACCGTCTCGTCGGGAAGGGTCATCAGTTTTTCCATGATCGATTGGTACATCTGCTGCCATGAGGCCCCGGGAAGGTCCGTCCTTCCCACGCTCTCCACAAAAAGCGTGTCACCGGTGAATACATATCCCGGCATATAGAGCGCCATGCCTCCCGGCGTATGGCCCGGAGTGTGAAGGACCTGCAGGGTGACACCACCCACGCTGATGCTGTCGCCGTCGGTGACGGTAATGTCGGCTTCGGGCGATGCCTTCGCCCGGAACATGCGGAGCATCATGGAAGGGGTACCGGTCAGCATCGCTGCATCGGCCTCGTGAATGATAATCCGGGCACCGGTTTTGTTCTTCATGTCGGCATTGCCGGAGGTATGGTCCACGTGGCCATGAGTGTTCACGATATATTTAATTGCAATACCATCTTGTTCCGCCTCATGGACGATATCATCGATATTCGCCGCCGGATCGATCACCAGCCCTTCACCGGTATCCCGGTCGCCGACGATGTATGCCATAACGGCCATGAAACCGACCTGCATCTGCCGCAATACGAGATTCATCGACCTCCTCCTGTCAGGGTCATGTCGAAAAAAGAAAAGGGGATTGTTAACGTGTTTTCGTCATCAAGTCAAACGATTTCAGAAGGTGCCCATCCTGACCCGCGGCCGGGGGGCTCTCACGGCAAATCGGCACGGACAGTGGCGGAAATATTCGCGACCTTCGACCGCTCATTCATGACAGTATCGTGCATGATCGGCGGGGCCGGAACGGTATCATCGAGAGGGTGGATAATGAACGGCTCCTTTCAGGCGGGTTCACCCTCCAGCCCGATTTCCCCGGCCACCTCACGCATGCCCATGATGGTGTCTTCGATCAACTCGGCCACATCGACACCCAGCATTTCAGATCCTTTCTGAATGATGGAACGGTCCACGCCGGCCGCAAAGGCCGGCGATTTCCACTTCTTCTTCAAGGACTTGACCGTCGTATCGAGCACACTTCGTGAGGGCCGCACGAGAGCACTGGCGGCAACCAGCCCCGTCAGTTCATCGATGGCATAGAGCGTCTTTTCCAGCACGGTGAGGGGCTCCACGTCGGAACAGATACCCCAGCCGTGAGAAACGACGGCGCGCACGTATTCCGGAGGCCATCCATTCGTCTCCAGTATCTCTCTCGTCTTCGTACAATGCTGATCGGGATAGCGTTCATAGTCGAGATCATGCACGAGGCCGACAATGCCCCACATCTCCTCGTCTTCACCCCGTTTCCGGGCGATATACCGCATCACGGCCTCAACGGCATAGGCGTGTTTTCTCAGACTGTCGCTCTGATTATATTCATGGAGCAATTTCAGCGCGTCGTCGCGCGTCGGATTCAATGGACTCATGTTCACGTACCTCGTCCTTTCAGAATGACCCCGAAAAACCCGTCCGTTCCATGATGGTGTGGAGAGGTTCTGAAGTATCCCCCGGTGTCCACCACTTCTTTGCTCAGTGTATCGGGGGGATGAGCACGGTGATATCCGGGATGAGTGTCCAGAAACTCTCCCACCACCTTATCATTCTCCGGGGATGAAATTGTACATGTACTGTATACAAGTATTCCTTTTTCTTTAAGATAAGAAAGGGCGTTATGCAATATTTTTTTCTGGAGTGCCGCCATATTTTCCAGATCCTGCCGTTCCCTGTGCCACTTGATCTCGGGATTTCTTCTCAGTGTTCCCAGCCCCGAGCATGGAACATCCACAAGAATCCTGTCAAAAGATTTACTGCACAACGTATCGATATCCCCCGTCGCATCGCCTTCGCAGGTATGAATGATCGAGATCCCGAGCCGACGGGCGTTGCTCCGGAGCATATCGAGCTTGTGTCCGCTTATATCGACAGCCGTAATGGATCCCTCGTTTCGCATCATTTCAGCAAGATGGGTCGTCTTGATTCCCGTACCCGCGCAGAGATCGAGAACCCGTTCTCCCGGTCCGGGATCAACCAGGTGGGACACGAGCTGCGACGCCTCGTCCTGAATTTGAATGCATCCATCCCGGAACAATGCCATATCCCGGATCGGTCCCGGAAGTCGTGAAACCCTGATGCCGTCGGGACTGAAGCGGGTCGGTTCCGCTTCAAGACCCGCCGCGGCAAGCGCCGCCAGAGCCTCGTCACGGGTCATTTTCATGCCGTTGACGCGAAGTATGAGGGATGGAATTTCATTATTGCTTTCACAGAGGCGACGGGTTTCCTCGACACCCAGTTCATCGATCCAGAACGACACAATCCACTCCGGATGAGAATACATGATGGAAATATGGCGAAGGGGGTCGACGGAAAAATCGGGACAGGTCAATCGACTCATTCCCCTGATCGCATTGCGGAGCACGGCATTCACCAGGGACGAACGACCGGGAAACAGCTTTTTTGCGAGTTTCACCGCTTCATCGACGGCGGCAAAAGGAGGGATCCTGTCCATCTCGGAAATCTGCAGGAGGGCCGTTCGCAGTATATTCTTCAGCCCCGTTTCCATTTCAGAGAAGGTCCCCCGGTAAAAGGCCGCAATCACCCAATCGAGACGTTTTTGCAGGCGAAGGGTTCCATAGACGAGCTGGGTCAGGAGCCGCCGGTCATTATCGTTCATAAGGGCATGGTTCGACAGATACGAATCGAGGAGCGGCTCGGCGTAGGCCTTCTTGTCATCCACATTGTTGAGGATCTGAACCGCTGCATGGCGGGGATTTTCTTCCATTGTCCTCCAGGCCGAAGAGTAAACACTTCAGGCGAAGGTGCCCTTCTTTATTCATTCATGACCACGATGCTGCTGTACCATGCCTCGACGCCCTCGTTGGTATTATCGGTATCGGTTATCACGAGGATCGCCACCATACCGGGGGGTTCCTTTCCAAAGAGGCGGCGAAAATCGTCAGCGGGATATCGCTTCTCCCAAATCCATCGTTGCGCCTTTTCATCACCCTGCTCCAGGACGATCATTTTGTGAAACTTTGAACCGGGGTAATCGAGCACCGCGCCCGCCTCTGCGTGACTCCCCCAGATGTAGTCGATCTTGTATCCCGCCGGTTCCATGGAAGGGATCTCCACATCGAGGGTTTCAAGGAATTTCTCCAGCAGGGGAACCTTTTCCCGCGACACGGCGGTACTCGTGCCGAAGATCACCCGAATGCGGGCCGCACAATCATTCCGGTCCTTTCTGTTTTCGATTGCCATCCCGATGCTCCGGCTTACCTTCCACCGCCAGGCGAGAAGCGGGTATTCAGCGGTGCCTATATCGATCTTCTTAAGGAGCGCCGACACGCTGTGCAGGCTCTCCATATGGACAACCGTGCGGGGACCGTTCTGTTCAATCGATATGCTGTTGGGAGACTTGCCCAGGTAGGTAAGATGTTCCCATTCGCGGGGCAGTGCATCGGGTGCCGCATCAGCGTCCTTCTCAAACCCGACCAGCAGCATCTTTTCTCCGCAGTGGGCGGTGCATGCAGGGACACAGACCACCGTCATGACGACGATGACGGCCAGAGACACGCCCCGTACCCACGGTGCGATATGTAACACATCGCGCCACATGGCACACCTCATTTCATTACCACTTAAATTTTGGAACTAAAAGTCTAGATGCTAAAATATACACACACAAGTATCCTAC
>CAYTUH010000001.1:0-10149 GCA_964441165.1 uncultured Syntrophaceae bacterium | reverse complement strand
ATGACGGCAGCGATATCGGACAAGGTTCGGAAGGCCCGTGATGATCTCCGGTACCGCCGTGAGCAGGATAATGCAGCGGATATAGGCGGGAAGAAAATACATGACTCCCCTGAAGACACCCCCCAGTCCTACATCCTTGGCCATCCCCGCCACCACGTAGGTTGTCGCTCCCACCGGCGGAGTCACGGCACCAAGGGTGGTGATGACGGTAATCATCACTCCGAACCAGATGGGATCACAGCCGAGGGCCATGGCCACCGGGAAAAAGATCGGTATGGTAATCAGGGCAATGGCATCCAGCAAGGCCCCTCCGATAACATAGATAAGAAAAATGACGCTCAGGATTGCCATCGGCGAGATGGGGAGCGTCGCAACCCAGTCGGCAATATCGAAGGGTATTCTCGTCACCGCCAGGAAGCGGCTGAATATCATTGCTCCGGCGATAAGGATGAATACCATGCAGGTAACCCGCAGCGTATCGACAACGGCTGACTTGAATCCCTGCCAGGTCAGGTTTCTTCGGACCAGGCCGAGGGCGAGGGCGCAGCATGACCCCACAGCCCCGGCTTCGGTGGGGGTAAAGACTCCCGCGTAGAGTCCACCGATGACAAGGGCAAAAAGAAGGAACGCCTCGAGGAACCCGGGCATTGAACGGATTTTTTCCCGCAGCGAAACGGCACGCCCAAGAGGACTCCATTCCGGATTCAATCGGCAGAGAACGGCAATTGTCAGCATGAAGAGGCCGGCCAGGACCAACCCTGCCAGGATGCCGCCGTAAAAAAGCTTGCTGATGGACTGTCCCGTATAAATCCCGATAATAATAAGGACCACACTGGGAGGTATCACCACGCCAAGAGTGGAACCGCAGGCGATGGACCCGACGGAGAGTGCCGGATCGTACTTGTACTTCTTCATTTCAGGCAGCGCCACGGTGGTCATGGTAGCCGCGGTGGCCGTATTGGAACCGCATATCGCCGCAAAGCCGGCACAGGCAAAGACCGTCGCCATGGCAAGCCCGCCTTTCACGTTTCCCGTCACGGCGTAGGTCGCCTTGAAGAGCCGTCGGTTCAGTCCCGAGTAAAAGCAGACCTGCCCCATAAAGATAAAGAGGGGGATCATGGTAAGACCGTAGGACGAGAAGGTGTTCCAGAGTTCCGTTCCCAGCATGCCGAGTGCGGCGTTGAAGGTTACCACGTAACAGATACCGCAAAACCCCACCACCGCCATGGTAAATCCCACGGGCATCCCAAGAAAGAGGAGCAGCAAGAGCAGAATCAGAACACCGGCAATACCGATCAGGGTGGGGCTCACGACTGCACCTCCTCATCACCATTGGCAAGCTTGAGCATGTCGATCAGCAGGACGAGGGCGATTACCAGGCAGCCCAGTGAAACGCTGTACACAAAGGGATAATAGATGATGCGCAGTGTTTCCGAAAGTTCATTAACCCTCCAGAGCGTGGTCGCCCATCGGGCCGTCTGCCAGGAGGTGAGCACGAAAAAGAGGGCCCCGATGAAATAACCGATGCCGCTGAGAACCTTTTTCACACCGACGGGAAAATATTGAATCAGCACGTCGACGGCGATGTGTTCGCGCCCCATCTGGGATTTTCCCAACGCAAAGGCCGCCACGAGGGCCCCGAAAAACCCCATCAGTTCGAAGGCCCCCTTTATGGGAAAACCCAGACTCCTGAACAGCACGTTCGCCGAGGCAAGCACCATCATTGCGACGAGAAATACGCCGGCAATCGCCACGAGCACACCATTTAAAACACCACTTATTTTTTCCAGTTTCCGGATAAACCGACTCATCCCCTGCCCCGATTCTCTACTTTATAATTTCGCTGTAATGCGCTTTCAAGATTTCGACGTCCTTCACGATATCGGCGGCAGGCACAGTACCGGCCATCCGTTCGACATAGGTATCCACGAGCGGCTTCAGCAATTCATGCATGCGCGCCTCTTCATCCGGAGACAGCTCGATGACCTCCACCCCGTATTTTTCCTTTGACCACCGGACCGCTTCCGTCACATGGTCATCCACATAGCGGCCGGTCCACTCCGCCTGTTCACGCACCATATCGTCAAAGAGCGCTTTGATATTCTCCGGCAGGCCGTCCCAGCTGCTTTGGTTCATGACCACACCAAAGGTCACCACCTGGAGGTTTGTCATGGTAATATAGCGGCAGTACTCGGCATAGTTGAAATCCTTCATCACTTCGAGGGAAGAGGCCATCCCCTGAATAACCTTTTTATGCAGTGCATCGGGCACGTCTGACTGCGGCATCCCGATCGGACTCGCCCCCAGCAGTTCGAAGACCTTGACACCCGTCCCGGCGGCGCGGATTTCCATCCCCTTGAGATCCGCCAGGCTTCGGACCGGACTCATGGACATGATATTCGCCGGAGGACAGGTAAACATGGTCAGGACTTTCACCTTCTTGAAGGATTCGGGCTTATATTTATTATACAGATCCAGGAGTGTCAGGCTGGCCACCGTTGCGTTCGGCCATCCCAGCGGCAGATCCACCGCCTCGATCACGGGAAACCGCCCCGGATGATAGGACATGGCAAAACAGCCGATATCGGCCTGACCGGCCACCACGCCGTCAAACATGTTTTTGCCACCCAGCCGGCAACTTCCCGGCAAGGTATGAATCATCACCGCTCCATTGCTCCGCTTTTCCACCTCTGTTTTCCACCGCTCCATCTGCACGCAGGGAAAGGTCGATGCAGGCGGAAAATTCGCATAGGTCAGGGTTATCTTTTTTGCCGCTCCCACCGGTACCGCAAGCATCATACTCAGGATGAACACCGCCACCATCACCGTCACAGTCCTTGAAAATCCCCCTCTCATCACACACCTCCTCTATGATTGTAATCCCCGCTCGAACCCTCGAAGGTTCATTTCGAGATTGCGGGGTTGTGAAACTTCTCTGATGACCCCTTCCATGACCGATGCGTCACAGAAGAGCGCCCCCTCCCGGACGGCGAATCCCAGAAGCACCAGATTCGCCACCACCAGTGAACCGATTTCCCGGGCCCGTCCCAGGGCGTCAACATGCAGATATGAGCCGGCCCTGTCGGTATTGACGATACAGAACCCGTCCTGCCTGATGAAATCCCCGTGAAACTCCAGATTTCCCCGGTGCAGGATCAGGCCCGTATCGGCACAGCCGCGCATCACAAGAGGACTTCTGAAGGGTCCCACCTTCACATGGGAGATGACCGTACCGCCTCTCATGGCCATGCCGTGAGTTTCAGAGGTAAGCACCTCAAGTCCCATATCGAGTCCCGCCTGTGCCAGCACACGGGTCAGGAAAAGGACCCCCTGACCGCCCGTTCCGCTTACGATAATCTGCTGTTTCATCTCTCCACCGCCCTCTCTTCCACTGCTATCGCATCAACGGGACAGACCGTTTCGCAGACGCCGCATCCGATGCAGATATTTTCGTTCACCCTTACTTTCTCCGTCTTCTCGTCATATTCAAGAGCGGGACACTCAAATCGCTCTATGCAGATCTTGCAGCCGATACAGGCCTCGGTAACGGACACCTCGTACCGGGTCTGTTCCCTCCGTACATCCCTGTCCATCATGCAGGGATGTTTCGAAATGATGACGGCGACCCCCCCATCATCACTCCGGCAATATGCGTCGGCATCTTTCAGGTGATGCATGAATTCATCCAGTTCGTAGGGATCGCATTCCCTGATAAATCTGACACCGCTCCCGCGCACCAGGTCGGGGATATGGACGGTGGTGCCGGGCGATCCGTCGGCCATGAGGCCCACCTGGGGTGTAGGCTGGTTCCCCGTCATGGCCGTCGTGGCATTGTCGAGGATGACCACGATGATGCGCGCTCCCGTAAAAACGGCGTTGACGAGGCCCGGTATACCGGCGTGGAAAAAGGTGGAATCGCCGATGGTCACCACGATGGTGGGAAAGGCATCGCCATCGGCAGCATAGGCGTGATACAAACCGGCGCCCTGACTGATGCAGGCACCCATGCAATGGCAGGTATCGACGGCACCGAAATTCATTCCCAGAGTGTAACAGCCGATGTCGCTCGGAAAGATTCCCCTGGGAAAGGTCTTAGTGATCCCGTAGAAGGCCGCTCGGTGGGAACATCCCGGACAGAGCGTCGGCCGCGCACCCCGGGCCTGCCGGGGGACACTCTCATCCCCCGAAGAGACTCCGAGGAAAGCCTCCAATACCCGACGGATCACCTCGGGCGTAAGCTCGCCCTCGTCGGGCACGTCTTTCGATACCCGTCCCCGGATGTTCCGGTTCGCCAGTTGCATCTCGATCGTGGGATAGGTCTCCTCGATGACCAGTACGTGTTGGTACCCGCCGTTGATCCTGTCGATAAAGTCTCTGTTCAGCGGATAGGGAAGATCGACCTTGAAGAAATCAACCTTTCCGGGAAAGCCCATGTTCTCAAGGAGTTCGTAGGTATGGGCATAGGCCGCTCCCGACGAAACAATACAGGTCGCCTTCAACGATCCGTCACCGGCCACACAGGCGGGGCAAAATTCCGTCTCCGCGGCAATGCGTTCTATCTTTTCGTTGAGCTGACGGTGCAGTTCCGTGAGAAACTGCGGTGTCGCCACCCAACGGCCCGGATTCTTCTCGAAATTCGCTTTCCGCAGGGGGACGTCCGGCGTCGTACAGGTCACATTCTGCCGGGCATGGCAGACGCTCGTGGTGGGACGCAGCATAACGGGCAGTTCGTATCGCTCCGACAGCGCGAAGGCCCGGCTTACCATTTCTTTCGCCTCGCTGGGGCTCGAGGGATCGAAGACGGGAATTCGCGCAAACTGCGCAAAAGACCGGCTGTCCTGCTCCGTCTGGGAACTGTGGGGACCGGGATCATCGGCAACGACCACGATCAATCCTCCCTTGACGCCCAGGTAGGCCGAGCGCATGAAGGGATCCGACGCCACGTTCAGACCGACCTGTTTCATGGCAACGGCGGACCGCTTACCCGTATAACTGTTTCCCAGGGCCACCTCGTAGGCCACTTTCTCATTCACCGACCATTCGATATGCATGCGGGCGCCGGTCTCTTTTGCAAAGCTCACCACCGATCCCAGCACTTCCGATGCCGGTGTTCCCGGATAGGACGACGCCAGCGAGCATCCTGCTTCGACCAGTCCTCTTCCGATCGCTTCATTTCCCATGAGTATTCGTTGTTCCATCTGATTCCCCATATAGATCTCGTCGTATTTGGCATAAAAAAAGCCGTGAACATTGTCTGTTCACGGCTGTTGATACTACTTTGTTTACCGATACCCCGTCAGGTTGCGAACAGACTCCTCCCCCTGTGTTTGTGCCACCACCACCAGCTTGTGAGTCTTATCATTCCTGTCATTTTCAGTTCCTCTGTTCGCGTTGGTAAAAAAACTAAAGCAATTCGCACAATAAATCAAGCATTTTTTCTAATCCCGGTTGTCAAAAATACGCTTTGCCTTTCGATCGGTTCTGGGCAGGGCATGATAATCCACGATTTCCACCGTTCCGCTCACCAGGATCTCCTTCCGGATCTCCTTTTCGATTTTCCCGGCGATCCTGCCGTCATTCTCCCGGTCGCCGCCCTCCTCCCGTTCCACCCTGATGGTCATATAATCCTTCCCGTCCTCTTTCCGGTCGAGATGAATCTGGTACTCGCTGCCGATTCCGGCCTGGCGGGCGAGAATCTCGTCGATATGGCCGGGATAGATATTGACGGCGCGGATAATGAACATGTCATCGGAACGGCCCAGTATACGGTCGTGACGGGGCAGGGGGGAACCGCAGGGGCAGGTTCCCGGAACCAGGCGGGTCAGGTCGCGGGAACGATAGCGTATCAGCGGCGCACCCTCTTTCCTGAGCGTGGTGTAGACCATTTCGCCCACTTCGCCCTCTTTAACCGGTTCGAGCGTATCGGGATCGAGCAGTTCCATGATATAGTAGTCGGCCCAGTAATGAATGCCGCTGTGGTGCTCGCAGTCGAGACCCGTTCCCGGTCCGTAGAGTTCGGTCAGACCCGGAATATCAAAGGTCTGTTCGGCACCGAAAAGATTTTTGATCTTGTCGCGCATGGCGTCGTTCGAACGTTCGGCCCCGAATATCACCTTTTTCACGCTGATCTTGCCGTGAAGCCCTCTCTTTTCCACTTCTTCGGCCATCAAAAGCCCCATGGAGGCGGTGGCACATAACACCGTCGGTTGAAAGTCCACGAGAAACTGCATCTGCATGTCGAGATTCCCCGGTCCCGCCGGAATGGCGAGAGCGCCGAACCGCTCACAGCCCAGCTGGAACCCGACGCCGGCAGTCCAGACACCGTAACCGACACAGATCTGTATCCTGTCTTCTCTGCTCAGTCCGGCAATCTCGTAACACCGCGCGAACATGTCGGCCCAGTCATCGATGTCCTTCTGCGTGTAGACCATCACCTTGCGTTTTCCCGTCGTACCCGACGATGCATGGAGCCGGACGATCTGTTCGAAAGGCACCGATCTGAGCGGGTAGGGATATTGTTCTTGAAGATCCCGGGCAGTCACAAAAGGAAGTCGCTTCAGATCATCAAGGCTCCTGATATCAGCAGGCTTTATACCCGCCTCGTCGAAATGCCTGCGGTAGAAATCGGATCCGTTATAGGCATGGGCGACGGTCCATTTCAGCCCGTCCAGTTGCAGCGACTCCAGTTCCTCCCGGGTTGTAAAGGTCGGCTTGAACGATCGTTTCATATATTCCCCCATTCATTGCTGTGATATCCTGTCACCGGCATAAAAAAAGCCGTGAACAGTACCTGTTCACGGCGTTTGCTTCGTTTCTGCATGATGGATCACCTTACATGGGCGCTGCGAACAGACGGGTTCCTGTCTATCTCCTCCGCCAGCAGCATGTAAGATGTAGAATATTCATTTTCTTTCTCGCTCCATCTGTGGCGTCGTTAATAATGCAAATAACCGGGGAAATCAAGAACTATTTTTTCGTCATCCGGATCACTCGTCATCGGGACCGATCCAGGGGTCCGGATCACCATGTAACAGGAAAAACGCCGGATTCATGGTGTCAAGGTTCCATGCGAGACAGCCCACACCGATAAAGAGCCTCTCGTTAATCTTCCGGATCTCGTCGCGCATGGTGTGATTCAGTCCGTCGTTGTAAGCCGCATAGACAAGATGGAAGGAATCCTTGCCGTCAAACCGCGACGGACCCACGAAGGTATCCATCCTCATTGTGCGAAGGGTCTTCGAAAGGTCATTCCCTTTCACCGTGAAGAGGTTATACCCCCATCCCTTCCTTTCATGAAAGGGGAAAAAGGCCTTTGCCTCCCAGAGACCGGGCCCCATGACATAATGGGCATAGGCTTCGTTGATGAAGGCCTGCACACCCGCCGGTACCAGCCGCGCCCGGTATTCTCCCCACAGGGAGGTGAATTCGGGTGCCGAGGCCGCAAAAAACAACTGCATCATATCGGCCTTTGAGAGGTTCTCCACATCTTCCACGGTCGCTTCCCCGGCAGGCACGCCGAGAATCGCATCAGGGCTCCGGCCGTCCCATGTTCTGCCGCCGTTCTGTAGAATATTGATACCGGTGAGAAGGACCTGGACAAAAAGGAGAAAGATGAGGAAGAGAAAAAGCGCCTTGATTGATTTCATAATGTTCTCCGAAGAATATGACGTTATTACCTGTCCTGCCCCGACGGTCGAACCGCCTTTTCCGCAATGAGGGCGCCTCCTATTCACCGCCTTCCACGGGAGCGCCGCAATCCGACGTTTCATAAAACGGTTTTCCTATAAAACCAGATTCGGACGAGTCCTTCAATGTTTTTTCACCGAATTGCCCCTTTCCTCCAGAAGGAGCGGCTTCACGATGACGGCATTTTCATCTCCTCATCAGGAAGACGGACACTGTAGTTCGCCTGTTGAAGCATATCGACAACCTGCCGGATATGGTCCTTTCCCAGCGTCTGGACCACAAATTCCACTTCAACCTGCCTGAGCGAAAGATTGGTGAAGGCGCGCTGATGAAGGACTTCGATAATGTTTGCATTCGATTCTCCCAGGAGCCTCGACACCTCCGCGAGGGCACCCGGCAGGTCGGGCAACCCCACAATGAGGCGCACCAGTCGTCCTGATCGCACGAGCCCCCGCTGAATAATGGATGAAAGTATGAGGAGATCGATATTGCCTCCCGAGAGGATCAATCCCACCTTCCGGTTTCTGAACCGCTCCCGGTTGTGGAGCAGTGCGGCCAGTCCCACGGCCCCGGCACCCTCCACGACGGTCTTCTCGACTTCGAGCAGGAGGAGCACCGCCGCCTCGATTTCATCTTCGTCGGCGGTCACGATATCATTGACCAGTTCACGCACGATGGGAACGGTCAGGCGTCCCGGTTCGGTGACGGCAATACCTTCGGCAATGGTGCTGCTTTCGCATTTCACCGGCATCCCCCGCAGTACCTGAAGCATGGAGGGGAAACGTGCCGCTTCGACGCCGATAATTTCAACGTCGCGACTCAAGGCTTTCGCGGCAACGGCATTGCCTGAAATCAGGCCGCCTCCCCCTACCGGCACAATGAGCACCTCCAGATCGGGAAAGTCCTCCAATATCTCGAGAGCAACGGTCCCCTGGCCCGCGATGACCTTTTCGTCATCATAGGGATGAACGATTTCGTAACCCCTTTCGCGCGCAAGGTCCTGCATAAAGGCGCGGGATTCATCAAGCCCCGTTCCCTGAAGAATAACCTCGGCACCGAGGGCACGGGTCCGCTCGACCTTGACATTCGGCGTGGAGCGGGGCATGACGATGGTCGCCGGAACACCCAATCGCCGGGCATGATAGGCAACCGACTGGGCATGATTGCCGGCGGACATGGCAACCACTCCGGCGGCGCGCTGCGTCGCCGTCAGGGAGAGAAGCTTGAAAAGGGCGCCCCGGTCCTTGTAGGAACCGGTGAACTGGTGATTCTCGAACTTGAGGATCACATCGGCACCGGTAATCTGGGAAAGCGTGTGCGACCGCTCGCAGGGTGTCTTCTCGATTCCATCGGCAATGGCTGCAGCCGCTTCACGAATAGTATCTATGGTAATCGTCATCATTTCCTCGTATATCATCCATGCAATGGTCGGTGAGTCTGAGTCTCCCCTGCAGAAAACAGATTCTTACATCCGGCACGGCGCTTCGCAGAGCTCCTTCGCATAAGCCGCCGTGATTCGCTCCGGGCGGCCCCGTCCCGGGAGTCATCTCTACAGATCGTCGAATGCGGCAGGGTACTCAACGACCCCCGCCTTTCCCTCGAGCTCGCCCAGAACGAGTTCCAGCGCCATGAATGACACGTCGGGCACGTCAAAGGGGGGCTCTATGCCCCATTCACTCGCCGTTTTAAAGGCGAATTTATGATAGAAAGCGGGGTGGCCGAGGACGATCACCGAGCGGTGTCCCCCTTCCTGAGCGTACCTGAGCCCCGCAATAACCAGGGTGCTTCCTATCCTCTTGTTCTGATATTCCGGCAGCACGGCCATGGGGGCCAGGGCCAGGGTGGGGAAGGAAGAGGCCTCCGCTCTGATGCGCACGGGGTAGAACAGGATGTAACCCACCGGAACGCCCTCCAGTTCCGCCACAAGGGATAATTCCGGGAGAAATGCGTCTGTCCGTCGCAGCGTTTCTACCAGCCTGCTCTCGGCATCCCTCCCAAAGGCGGCTTCGTTTATTCGTCCTATCGTCTCATAATCACCGGACGTCTCGGGCCTGATACAGAGCCTTTTCCTTTCCTCTGAGGCACTGATGGTATCGCAGAACATCAGGTACATCTCCTTCCGCTCATGACAGACGCCGGCACCCCGCAAGAGGACGGAATCGTCCGGAAAATCAACGTTGACAGCGGACCGGGGTGCTGAGATAATAGACCCAGCTTTTGAGAAAAACACGACGGCTCATTCTGATCCCCTGTCCGACGGCTCCGGGCCCTGATTGGCATAGCCCCGGTCATCAGGAAATTGATGATAGTATATAAGCATATTTGGTATTAATTTCACAGCACCTTTTACGTGCAGAAAAAATCTTCAGGGATAGAGCGGGGAGCAGCCGGATGTCCCCCGGAGAGCAATCACCGACCGGTTTCTCACAATGGGAATCGCCGGGACGCCTTTCCTTCAGTGCG